>PTLK01000127.1 GCA_002938075.1 Alphaproteobacteria bacterium MarineAlpha3_Bin3 | reverse complement strand
GCGGCCCGCACGGACTTCCTCATGATCCCTTCAAAAGCTGCGTCGTGCCCCGGCCCATCGGCTGGATTTCGACCATCGGCGCGGACGGCGCCGTCAACCTGGCGCCTTACAGCTTCTTCAACGCCGTCGCCACCGAGCCGCCGATGGTGATGTTTTCCTCCAACGGAAAGCAGGCTCACGGGACCAAGGACAGCGTCGCCAATGCCGAGGCGACCGGCGAATTCGTCTGCAACATGGCGACCTGGGACTTGCGCGATCCGATGAGCCAAACGTCCAGACCGGTGCCGCCGGAGGTCGATGAATTCGAGCTCGCCGGCCTGGAAACGCAGCCTTCGGAACTGGTCAAGCCGCCCCGGGTCAAGGCCTCGCCAATACACCTGGAATGCGTTTATCACCAGACCCTGGAGCTCCCCTGCGACATCGAAGGCGGGCGTAACGCCATCTGCCTCGGTCGCGTCGTCGGCGTCCACGTCCGCGACGAGTTCCTGACCGACGGCAAGGTCGATATCGCCCGCATCAAGCCGTTGGCGCGCCTCGGCTACCAGGACTACACGGTGGCCGAGAAGGTCCTCACCCTGTCACGGCCAAAATATGATTAGGGGAGCGTTCTTTTCACATCCCCCTTCCCTTCCCGGCCCGGGTGTTTAACAATTACCCCGATGGACGAGCCGATACCCGAAATCCGCCCCGACATGCAGCCCGACCCGGCAAAGGTTCCCTTCGACCTGGAACGGACCCTGTCGGCGATGGTGTCTATCCACACCGAGATTCCCGAAGATGCCTTCACGGCGGCAACGCTCGGCACCGAACGCCGCGGCCACGGCGTCGTCATCCGCGACGGCGGTCTGATATTGACCATCGGCTACCTGATCGTCGAGGCGGCGTCGATCTGGATGATCGATTCCACCGGCCGGGCCATCCCCGGCGACGTCCTCGGTTACGATCAGGAAACCGGGTTCGGCCTCGTGCAGGCGCTGGAGCCCATCGCCCTGCCAGTCATTGAAATCGGCCGTTCCGGCGAGCTCAGCGAGGGCGAACCGATGATCTTCGCCGGCGCCGGCGGCCGTGCCCAGGCGCTAAAGACCCAGGTCGTCTCGATCCGCGAGTTCGCCGGTTACTGGGAATACCTGTTGGACGAAGCCATTTTCACCACCCCGCCGCATCCCTTCTGGGGCGGCGGCGCGTTGATCGGTTCCGACGGGACGCTGCGCGGCATCGGCTCGCTGTTCGTCCAGGAAGCCGTCCCCGGCCAGGATTCGCTGGACGGCAACATGGTGGTGCCCATCGACCTGCTGGGGCCGATCCTCGACGACCTGGTGTCGACAGGGCGGACGCAAAGGCCCAGGCGGCCGTGGCTCGGCATGTTTACCGCCGAAGCCGTCGGCAAGGTCATCGTCGCCGGCCTATGGAACGGCGGCCCGGCGGAACAGGCCGGGATCGAGAGAGGCGACCTGGTGTTGGAGGTGGACGGAACCCCGGTGACCGGCATGGCCGACATGCTCCGCAATATCTGGTCCCTGGGCAAAGCCGGGATCGAGGTGCCGCTGATCATCTTCCGCGACCGCTCGATCATGGAGATCCGGGTGCCGTCGGCCCGCCGCTCGGACTACTACAAGACACCGAAGCTGCACTAAGAGCCCGCCCGGGTCGATCAGCCTTCGGCCAGTTCCTGCCCGAGGATGGCCCGAAGATTGTCGGGGATGGGGATGGTCATGCCGTTTTTGGTGTCGAAAAAGACGTTGACGCTGCCCGCCGTGGCGACGTTTGTCCCGTCCTTGAACAGGCCGTAGCCGGTGGTGATGGATTTGGTGCCGATGCGGATCAACCGGACGCCGATGTCGACGGTGCCCGGGAAGTGCATTTCCCGGTGATAGTCGATGTTGACGCTGGCCAGGATGTAATCGATGCCCTCGCCCCAGTTCCTCAGAAAGGCATTGATGAAGGCCACCCGGGCCTGTTCCACATAGGCCGCAAAGGCGACGTTGTTGATGTGGCCCATGCTGTCCTGGTCGGAAAAACGGAGGCTCACAGGGGTCCAATGGCGGAAGGTCCCGGCGTCGGTCAAATCGGCAGCTGTGTCTGTTTTGCCGTCCACGGTCATATGACCTCGCGGTTGCGAAGGTCGGCGATCTCTTCGGCCCCGAACCCAAATTCGGTCAGCACCTCGTCGGTGTGCTGGCCGCGCATTGGCGTCGCCACGCCGGTGCGCGGCTTGTGGCGGCTCATTGTTATCGCCTGGCCGAGGACGTTGAACTTGCCGAGCTCGGGGTGCTCCACGAGATGCTTCATGCCGATATGCTTGACCTGTTCGTCATCGAACACCTGGTCGATGAAATAGATGGGGCCGCAGGGAATGCCGGCTTCGTTCAACAAGTCAATCCATTCGGCGCTGGTTTTGCCAACCGTGCGTTTTTCGATCCCGGCGTTGACGGCGTCGCGGTTCTCGGACCGGTCGGCGCCGCTGGCGAAATCCGGATTTTCGGCCATATCGGGGACGTCCAGCACCTTGCATAAACGTTCCCATATGATATCGCCCGCCGCGGCGATGTTGATGTGGCCGTCGGCGGTCTTGAAGACGCCGGTGGGGATCGAGGTCGGATGGTTGTTACCGGCCTGGGACGCCACCTCGCCCTTCATCAGCCAGCGGGCGGCCTGGAAATCGAGCATCGCGATCTGCGAGCTCAGCAGCGACGACTGCACCCATTGGCCGTGGCCGGTTTTCTCGCGCTCGAGCAACGCCATCAAGGTGCCGAGCGCCGCATACAGCCCGGCGGTCAGGTCGGCGATGGGAATACCGGCGCGCACCGGCCCTTGCCCCGGCAGCCCGGTGATCGACATCAGGCCGCCCATGCCCTGGGCGATCTGATCGAAACCGGGGCGGTTGGCGTAGGGGCCGTCCTGGCCGAAGCCGGAGATGCTGGCGAGCACGATACCGGGGTTGATGGCTTTCAGGCTTTGGTAATCGATGCCGAGCCGGTTCTTGACGTCGGGACGGAAGTTTTCGACCACCACGTCGGCTTTTTCGACCAAACGCTTGAACACGGCGAGCCCGTCCGGGTCCTTCATGTTGAGCGTGATGCCGCGCTTGTTGCGGTGGATGTTCTGGAAATCCGGCCCGTCGCGGGACCCGCCCATGCCTTTCGAAGGGTCGATCTTTTCCGGCGCCTCGATCTTGATGACGTCGGCGCCCCAGTCGGCGAACTGGCGCACCGCCGTCGGCCCGGAGCGCACCCGGGTCAGGTCGAGGACGGTAAAACGCGATAGCGGTCCGGTGCGTTCGGTCATCGGCGGACCCTAGCGTGCCATACTCGGGGGGGGCAATATCATCGTAAGGTCTGAGGCGCCGCGTCCTTCAGGCGCCTTCGGCCATCCAGGCGCGGATGACTTCCAAGGCCCGTTCGGGAAAATTCTCGACCAGTTTGCGGGCCTTGTGGACCAGCGATTTTTCAACCCGCTCCTCGATGCGGTCGACATTGATGACCGTCGGCGCGGAACGGCCCTGGCCGGATGCTCGACCCTCAACATTGGCGGCGTTCATGACTGCCGGCATGTCCAACCCTCCTCGACGGCAACAAAGGCCTTGCCGTCATGGGCCGGATTCTACCACGGAAAGACGCCCGAGTCATGGCGCCAGGAAGGCTTTGAACGGCGAAAACGGAAACCGAGACAAAATAAACCGGGCCGTGGAGGCCCGGTGAAGGAGAGAGTGAAGCGAATATCAGAACGGATTATCCGGAATTTTAGTCAAAAGCGCTGTGACGGCCGTCACACGGGCCCAAAAAATCAACCGGGCCGTTTTTTTCTTCCGGCGGCGAAAAAACCAGGAAACTCCCCGGAAACTCAACGTGATGGGTGTTCACCGGGCCGGAATGGGTTATCGTCCCCGCGGCACGAAAAATCGAAGAGGCCGAAAAAGAAACAAAAATGGCGGCGAAGGACAACCTGAAGACGGGCGGGCAGATCCTGGTCGAGGGCCTCAGGGCCAACGGCGTCGATCGGGTCTATTGCGTCCCCGGAGAAAGCTACCTAGCGGCGCTCGACGCCTTTCACGACATCCCGGAAATCCAACTCGTCGTCTGCCGCCAGGAAGGCGGCGCGGCGATGATGGCCGACGCCCACGGCAAGCTGACCGGGCGGCCGGGCGTGTGCTTCGTCACCCGCGCCCCCGGCGCCACCAATGCATCGAGCGGCATCCATGTGGCGTTCCAGGATTCGACGCCGTTGGTGTTGCTGATCGGCCAGGTGCCCCGCGGCCATTCGGAGCGCGAAGCGTTTCAGGAAATCGACTTCCGCCGCATGTACGGCGAGATGGCGAAATGGGTCGGCCAGATCGACGACGAGGCCCGGGTATCCGAATACGTCAACCGCGCCTTCCATCTGGCCATTTCGGGGCGCCCCGGACCGGTGGTCCTGGTGCTGCCGGAAGACATGCTGTGCGCCCGCGCCGCGCCGGCGGACATCGCGCCGGCGGCCGAAATCCAGCCCCACCCCGGCGCCGAAGACATGGAGACTCTGCGGAAATTGCTCGGCCAGGCGAAGCGTCCGTTGATGATTCTCGGCGGCTCCGGCTGGGACCAGGACGCCTGCGATGACATCCGGGCCATGGCCCAGGCCAACGGCCTGCCCGTCGCCGTCACCTTCCGCTGTCAGGACCGGTTCGACAACAACCATGACCATTACGCCGGCGATCTGGGTTCCGGCCCCAACCCGAAGCTGCACCAGCGGGTCCGTGACTCCGATTTGCTTCTGGTCGTCGGCGCCCGGTTGGGCGAAATGACCACCGGCGGTTATTCCCTGGTCGATATCCCGGTGCCGAAACAGATCCTTATCCACGTCCATCCGGGGACCGGGGACCTGGGCCGGGTCTATCAGCCGTCGCTGGCCATCAACGCCGGCATGAAGGCGTTTGCCGCCGCCGCCCGGACCTTGAAGCCGGTAAAACCCGGATGGGGGGAATGGACGAAGTCCGCCCGCGCCGATTACCTGGCCTGGACCGAACCGCCGCGGATTCCGGGGCCGGTGCAGATGGGCGAGATCCTGGCCTGGCTCAACGAGCGGCTGGATGACGACGCCATCCTGTGCAACGGGGCCGGCAATTTCAGCGTCTGGGTCAACCGTTTCTACCGCTATCGGCGTTTCGGCACCCTCCTAGGCCCGACCAGCGGCTCCATGGGCTACGGGCTGCCGGCGGCGGTGACGGCCAAGTTGTGCCATCCCGAACGCACCGTCGTCGCCTTCACCGGCGACGGCGATTACCTGATGACCGGCCAGGAACTGGCGACCGCCGTCCAATACCGGGCCAATTTAATCGTCCTGGTCGGCAACAACGGCATGTACGGGACCATCCGCATGCACCAGGAAAAGGATTACCCGGGCCGGATTACGGGCACCGACCTGGTCAACCCGGACTTCGCCGCCCTGGCCCAGGCCTATGGGGCCTATGGCGCGGTGGTCGAAAAAACCAACGAATTCGCCGCCGCCTTCGAAGCCGCGCTGGACTCCGGCAGGCCGGCGGTGATCGAAATCCGCATCGACCCCGAGGCCATCCTGCCCCAGGCGACGCTCTCGGGCCTCCGCCAGGCGGCGCTGGAAAAAGAAAAAGGCTAGAAATCCTAGCCCGGGGCAGTGTTTAATCATCTCTGAGTTTCTGTCTTCACGGGGGTTTCCGCGACCTTGGACCGGAAATCGCGGAACAGGGAACCATGGTAAAGCGGATCATAAAAATTCTCGCGGCGCTGGCCGTGGTGGTAGTTCTGGCGGTTCCCGCCGTTGCCCTGCTGGTCGGCGACGAGACCCTTTCCTCCGTCCTTGAAAGGACCCCGGGTTTAAGCGATTACAAGGACCAAATCCTGCAGGCCAAGCAAGGCATCAGCATGACCCTGTCCGGGTACGTGGGCGATTCCCTGAGCGGCCTGGAATCGCTCTCTTCCGATCTATTCGGAC
>PTLK01000126.1 GCA_002938075.1 Alphaproteobacteria bacterium MarineAlpha3_Bin3 | reverse complement strand
TTCCTTGGCAATCACATCCAGCCCGGTCCCGCCCTTGACCCGGGCGATCACGGATTCGGCGGATTGTTTCGCCTTCTCAGCCCGTTTACCGGCTTTCCAGGCTTCGGCGACCTTGGCCTTGACCGTGTCCAAGGGACGCAGGGCCCGCGCCGTCACCCCATCGACCCGGAGAACGAAATACCCGTCATCGCCGGTTTCGGTCAAAAGGCTGTCGGCGCTTTCCTCGGTGACAAAGGCGATGGAGAGAAAATCCCCTCCCGGCAGGGACTCGACCTTGCGCCCGGCGGGGTCCAGGGCGCTTTTATCAACCGCCGCGACCTTGACGATCCTCAGGTTCAATTGCGCCGCCGCTTCCTCCAGGTTGGCGCCGCCGCCCAACAAATCCTCCAGCCGGTTGGCCAGTTCGAACATGTTGTCGACGGCTTTTTCTAGGGCCAGGGATTGGCCGAGGTCGTCTCGCACCTCATCCAGGGTTTTGGTGCTCCCCGGTTCGACATCGGTGACATGGAACAAATGCCATCCCAGGGGGCTTTTGACCGGGGCGCTGTTGGCGCCTTCCTTCAATGAAAAGACCGGTTCCACCAGTTCGGGAAACGGCAGCCCGGCCCGGGTCAGCCGGCCCAATTCGATGGTGGAGATATTCATCTTGGCCACTTTCAAAGCGACGGTGACAAAGTCACCCCCCTCGGAAAGCGCTCTTTCGGCCTTTTTAGCTTCCTCCTCGCTGGCAAGGATCATCTGCATGACCCGGCGAGACTCCTGAACCGTGAATTCGTCCTCCCGGGCCTCGTAGGACTCCTTGAGTTCCCCGTCCGAAACCTCGACATCCTTGGCCAAATCCGACGCTTCAAGCCGGATCACCGTCAAGGCGCGATATTCAGGGGCAGTGAAGGTTCCAGCATTGTCCTTGTGGTATTTTTCCAATGCCGCGCCGTCCGGTTCGGGGATACCTTTCTGGGCGCTGTCGGAAATATGGACGGTGTCGACGGTCCTTTTTTCCTGGCGGTGCCTATAGATCGTATCCACCAGCCGTTTCGGCGCCGTTTGGAGGCTGAAGCTTTCGAGTATCTGATTGCGCCCCATTTGCCGGCGGACCTGAACGATATAATCGTTCTGGGTCATGAAATTCTGGCTCAAAGCCTGTTGGAAGCGGTCTTGATCGAAACCCCCTAAGCTTTGAAAGCCGGGAGTGTTCTTGATCTCGGCCAACACCAGGTCGTCATTGATGGCGACGCCGAGTTCCTTTGCCGCGAGATAGATCGCAGTGTCGTTGATTTTCCGCTGCACCAGGGATTCGATCAAACCCATGGACCGGGCCTGTTCAACCCCGAACTGGTCGCCCAGCATCGGACGCAGGCGGTTGATTTCGCGCCGGACATCGTACTCGACTTCGCTGGGGCCGATCTCGACGTCGCCAACCTCGAACACCAGTGACGGCGAAGAACCCGGCGTGAACATATCGCTGACGCCCCAGAGGGCGAAACTGGCGACCAAGAGGCCCGCCAGAGCCTTGACGACAATCGATTGGGTACGGTTTCGAATGGCGGTCAGCATGGCGCGTCCCGAAGGATTAAGGTTGGAGAAGGCGTCGCTAACACCCCAGGAAACAAGGCCCAAAGGGGCTTGGCGGACGGCATCATAGGAGCGCCGCTGGTGCCCCGCAACCACCTATTCGCGCAACCGGGCCGTATCGAATCCTTAGGCCGCGGAGGAACAGGGTCTCGATCCTTGTTCGGACCGCCGGTTCAGAATATTTATTAAACAGCCGCCCCACCGATACGCCAAACACAGGAACCGCCATGAGCACCCCCCGCCGCCCCTTGATTGCCGGAAACTGGAAAATGAACGGCCTCCGTGCCGATGGCCGGATCCTGGCCTCGGGCTTGTCGGACCTGATGAAAGACGAAACCGACGCGGTCTTCGACCTGGCGGTTTGCCCGCCCTTTACCCTGATCGCCGCCGTCGGTGACGCCCTTGCCGGCAGCGCCATTTCCCTTGGCGCCCAGGACTGCCACCCGGTCGAGAAGGGGGCCCATACCGGCGACGTCAGCGCCGCCATGCTGGCCGACCTGGGCTGCGATTTCGTGATCGTCGGCCATTCCGAACGGCGCACCAACCACCAAGAAACGGATACCGCCGTTCAGGCCAGGGCCACCGCCGTCCAGGCCCAGGGCATGGCGGCCATCATCTGCATCGGCGAGACCGAGGAACAGCGCGACGGCGCCAAGACCCTCGATGTGATCAAATCCCAACTGGCCGGTTCGGTCCCGGAGCCGTCCGCGGCCGCCAATACGGTGATCGCCTACGAGCCGATCTGGGCCATCGGTACCGGGCGCACGCCGTCGACGAACGAGGTGCAGGAAGTCCACGCGCTGATCCGGGCTGAATTGACGGCCGCCTTGGGCGCCGAAGAGGCGGTCGGGGTCAGGGTCCTTTACGGCGGCTCCATGAAGCCCGAAAACGCCCGTGACCTGCTGGCGCTGGAAGACGTCGACGGCGGCCTGATCGGCGGCGCCAGCCTCACGGCCGAAGGTTTTTGGGCCATCGCCCAAAGTTGTGTCTAGCCATATCGTGCGCAAGGGATTAAAAAGCGCGGCGTAGGGCCGCCGACGGGCCCGGCGACGGGAAAAGAGAACAACACCATGACCGCGGTCATCCTTGTCATCCACCTGCTGCTGGCGATCGCCCTTGTCTGCGTCGTCCTCCTGCAACGCAGTGAAGGCGGCGCGCTGGGCATGGGCGGGGGCGGCGGCATGGGCGGCTTCATGACCGGGCGCGCCACCGCCGACCTGCTGACCCGGACGACGACGGTCCTGGCGGCGTGTTTCATGGCCTCCAGCTTGACCCTGGCCATCCTGGCTTCCAACGAGCGCCAACCAAGCTCGATCCTCGATCAGCCACGCCCCGTTCCCCTGGCCCCGGCTCAGCCGGGTGAGCCCAGCGTCCCGCTTGCCAGGTAGGGGGAAGGGATCTTGAGAGAGAACCCCGGAATTTTTTTTATCGAGGCGGCGGGAATGCCGCCTCTTTTTTTTAGGCGTTCGAAAAAAATGGTGTACACTATACGTCCATGACGCGGTTCATCTTCATCACCGGCGGCGTGGTTTCCTCACTCGGTAAAGGTCTTGCATCAGCGGCCCTCGGCGCGTTGCTTCAGGCGCGCGGGTTCAAGGTGCGGCTGCGCAAGCTCGACCCCTACATCAACGTCGATCCCGGCACCATGTCGCCCTATCAGCACGGCGAGGTCTACGTCACCGACGACGGTGCCGAGACCGACCTCGACCTCGGCCATTACGAACGCTTTACCGGCGTTGCCTCGCGCCAGAGCGACAACGTGACGACGGGGCGGATTTATTCCGACGTCATCGCCAAGGAGCGCCGCGGTGATTACCTGGGCGCCACCATCCAGGTCATCCCCCACATCACCGACGCCATCAAGAACTTCATCACCAACGACCTCAAGGACGAGGACTTCGTGCTCTGTGAAATCGGCGGCACCGTCGGCGACATCGAGGGGCTGCCGTTCCTCGAGGCGATTCGCCAATTGGGCAACGAACTGGGCCGCGACAAGGCCATATACATCCACCTGACGCTGTTGCCCTACATTCCCACCGCCGGCGAGTTGAAGACCAAACCGACCCAGCACTCGGTGAAGGAACTGTTGAGCGTCGGCATCCAGCCAGACTTATTGCTGTGCCGTTCCGACCGGCCGATCCCCGAATCGGAGCGCCGCAAGATCGCGTTGTTCTGCAACGTCCGCGAACAGGCGGTCATTCCGGCGCTCGACGTGGACACCATCTACGGCGTCCCCATCAACTACCACCAGGAAGGCCTGGACAATCAGGTATTCGAGCTCTTTGGAATCGAGGTCAAAGAGCCGGACCTAAGCCGCTGGTCCGATATCGAGGACCGCATCCTGAAACCCGAAGGCGAAGTGTCCATCGCCATCGTCGGCAAGTACACCGGGCTCAGGGATGCCTACAAGTCCCTGTCCGAGGCCCTCGACCACGGCGGCATCGCCAATAGGGTCGAGGTCGGCATGCAGTGGATGGATTCCGAAATCTTCGAGACCGGCGACACCATCGAACACCTGAAAGGCGTGCACGGAATCCTGGTCCCCGGCGGCTTCGGCGAACGCGGCTCGGAAGGGAAGATCGCCGCCGCCCGCTTCGCCCGCGAACGCGGCATCCCCTATTTCGGCATCTGCTTCGGCATGCAGATGGCGGTCGTCGAGGCGGCCCGCAACATGGCCGGGCTGGGCGACGCGGGGTCCACCGAATTCGGCCCCTGCAAGCACCCGGTGGTGGGGCTGATGACCGAATGGATGCAGGAGGGCGAGTTGCAGAAACGCGAGGCCGGCGGCAATTTTGGCGGCACCATGCGGCTCGGCGCCTATCCCTGCGTGCTGGAAAAAGGCAGCCGGGTACAGGGTATCTACGCCGCCAACGAAATTTCCGAACGCCACCGCCACCGTTACGAAGTCAACACCAACTACCGCGAGGAGCTGGAAAACGCGGGGCTCAAGCTCTCCGGCATGTCGCCCGACGGGGTGCTGCCGGAAATCATCGAGATTCCCGATCACCCCTGGTTCGTCGGTGTCCAGTTCCACCCGGAACTGAAGTCCAAGCCCTTCGACCCGCATCCTTTGTTCACCTCGTTCATCGCCGGCGCCGTCGATCAGGCGCGCCTGGTGTAGGGCCCGGGCGGGAACGGAACCGATGACCACTCCGCGCCACATTACCATCGGCGGCATCGATATCGGCAACGACCTGCCGTTGACCATGATCGCCGGCCCGTGCGTGATGGAAAGCCGTGATCACGCCCTGGACATATCCGGCGCGCTCGCCGAAATGGCCAAGAAGCTCGGCATCGGGCTGATCTACAAGACCTCCTACGACAAGGCCAACAGGACCAGCGGTGGCAGCGAACGCGGCGTCGGCCTCGACGAGGCGTTGCCCGTGTTCGCCGATATCCGCAAGCAAACTGGCCTGCCGGTGCTCACCGACGTGCACCAGCCCGATCACTGCGCCCCCGTCGCCAAGGCCGTCGACGTATTGCAGATCCCGGCCTTCCTATGCCGCCAGACCGATCTGTTGACGGCGGCGGGCAAGACCGGCAAGGCCATCAACGTCAAAAAAGGCCAGTTCCTGGCGCCGTGGGACATGGCCAACGTGGTCAGGAAAATTGAGGACGCCGGAAATTCAAACGTCATGGTCTGTGAACGGGGCGCCAGCTTCGGCTACAACACCCTGGTGTCGGACATGCGCTCGCTGCCGATCATGGCCCAGACCGGATGCCCGGTGGTGTTCGACGCCACCCATTCGGTGCAGCAGCCGGGCGGGCAGGGAACCCGATCCGGCGGCCAGCGGGAATTCGCCCCGGTCCTGGCTCGCGCCGCCGTCGCCGTCGGCGTCGCCGCGGTGTTCATGGAGACGCATCAGGACCCGGACAACGCGCCTTCCGACGGCCCCAACATGATCGCACTTGACCAATTGCCCGATATCGTCGAAACCCTTCTCGAAATCGACCGATTGGCCAAGGCCCGGCCGGTGCAGATTTAAGCCCCCGCCATGACCGCCATTACCGACATCATCGCCCGAGAAATCCTTGATTCCCGTGGCAACCCGACCGTCGAGGTCGACGTGGTGCTGGAAACCGGTGCCATGGGACGGGCTGGGGTGCCGTCGGGGGCTTCCACCGGGGCGCACGAGGCCCATGAACTGCGCGACGGCGACAAAAAGCGCTATGGGGGAAAAGGGGTGTTGAAGGCCTGTGAATCCGTCAACGGCGAGATCTTCGATGCGCTGTCGGGGATGGACGCCGAGGACCAGTTCCTGATCGACAACACCTTGATCAGCCTCGACGGCACCGACACCAAGGAACGCTTGGGTGCCAACGCCATTCTCGGCGTGTCGCTGGCCGTTTCCCGGGCCGCCGCCGACGAGGCCGGACAGCCCCTATACCGGTTCATCGGCGGC
>PTLK01000125.1 GCA_002938075.1 Alphaproteobacteria bacterium MarineAlpha3_Bin3 | reverse complement strand
GCCCAAATCCGTGATCTTCCTTAACCTCGCCTTTTCCCGCGGCCGGTTGGTGCAAAGGGTGCTGTTACAAGGCCCCGACAGCATTGCCGTCGTCGCCCTTTTCCCGATGATGCAGATGAACGACGGATCATGGCGCGTCGACGGCTGCGTTCTGGTGCCGGCGACCGGAAAAAGCGTTTCGACGCAACCCGACGTTCCGCTGCCGACCCCGGCCAGGGCGCCTGAAATCGCCGCCCTTGCCGATTAATCCCATCAAATTTGATGTAGGATGCGTTTCGTCCCCCTGGCTTGTCCCGCCTGGAGGCCAAAACATAGAGACCATGCCATGACCTCCCCCGTCCTCATCGACCGCTTCGACCATATGGTCCTGACCGTCGCCAACATCGACGAAACCTGTGATTTTTACCGCCGCGTCCTGGGCATGGAGAAAGCCGTCTTCGCCGGTGGGCGGGTGGCGCTCGGTTTCGGGCGCCAGAAAATCAACCTGCATCCGGCCGAGAACCCCTATACCCCCCGGGCCAAGAACGCGGTGACGGGAGCGGGCGACCTGTGCCTGATCACCGAGACGCCCCTGGACGACGTGATCGCGCATTTGCAGGCCGAGGGAGTCGAGATCATCGAGGGCCCGGTGGCGAAAACCGGGGCCATGGGACCGATCACGTCGGTCTATTTCCGCGATCCCGATGAAAACCTGATCGAGGTTTCCAACTACAATTGAGGGCTAGCCGAGCGCCTGGTCCAGATCGGCCAACAGATCGTCGGCCGTTTCCAGACCGACGGAAAGCCGAATCACGTCGGGTCCGGCACCGGCGGCGTGGCGCTGTTCGTCGGTCAACTGGCGGTGCGTGGTCGAGGCCGGGTGCAGGATCAGCGACCGGGTATCGCCGACGTTGGCGAGATGGGAAAACAGGTTGACCGTCTCGACCAGCCGGATGCCGGCCTCGTAGCCGCCCTTGGGGCTGCCCTTGAGGCCAAAGGTAAACACCGACCCGGCGCCCCGGGGCAGGTATTTTTTGGCCAGGGCGTGATAGGGGCTGTTCTTCAGCCCGGCATAGGACACCCAATCCACGGCCGGGTGGGCGTCCAGGAATTTCGCCACTTTCTGGGCGTTGGCGACGTGGCGCTCCATGCGCACCGGCAGCGATTCGATGCCGGTGATGGTGTAAAAGGCATTGGCCGGCGACATCGCCGGGCCGAAATCGCGCAGCGCCACCGTGCGCGCCTTCATGGTGAAGCCGAAATCGCCGAAGGTCTCGTAGAACGTCAACCCGTGATAGGCGGGGTCGGGCTCGGTCATGGTCGGGAACTTGCCGTCCCTGGCCCAGTCGAACTTACCCGACTCGATCAGCGCCCCGCCCATGGACGTGCCGTGCCCGGACAGGAACTTGGTCGTCGAATGAACCACCAGGTCGGCCCCCCATTCCATCGGCCGGCACAAGTACGGCGTCGCCATGGTGTTGTCGACGATCAGCGGAATCCCGGCTTCCCGGGCGATGGCGACGATGGGCTCGACATCGAGCACGATGCCGCCGGGGTTGGCCAGCACCTCGATGAAGATCGCTTTGCATTTGGGCGTCAGGGCTTTTTGGAAATTTTCCGGGTTCGTGGGGTCGACGAAATGACACGTCCAGCCCAGGCGCTTGAAGCTGTGGCCGAACTGGGTGATCGAGCCGCCGTAGAGATTGAGCGACGAAATGAACTCGTCGCCCGGCTCCAGCAGGGTGAAAAAGGCCAAAAACTGTACCGCGTGGCCGGATGCTGCGCAGACAGCGGCGCGGCCGCCTTCCAGCGCCGCCATGCGTTCCTCGAGCACAGCCACCGTCGGGTTGGTGAGGCGCGAATAGATGAAGCCGAAGGTCTGCAGGTTGAACAGGTCGGCGGCGTGCTCGACGTCTTCGAAAACGTAGGACGTGGTCTGGTAGATGGGCGTGTTGCGCGCCCCGGTGACCGGTTCGGGACTGGCGCCGGCATGGATGGCCAGGGTCTCGATGCCGTATTCGCCGGCGGCCGGGGAGGGGGCTGGGGAAGGGGAAAGGGCTTTCTTCGGCTTGTCGTTCATGGCCCCGGTTTCCTGCGTTTGGAGCTGATGATGCCGGTATTGACGCCGCTCCAGCCCAACTCGCCGAACAGCCGCCCGTATTCGATCTTCGGGCAGCGGTTCATCACCACCGTCACCCCCGCCGCCGCGGCCCGTTCGGCCGCCGCGTCGTCGCGGACGCCCAACTGCATCCACAGGACTTGGGCACCCTTGTTGGCGGCGACCTCGATGGCCTCGTCGGCGATGGCGCCGGCGGCATCGGAGGTGCGGAACACGTCGACCATGTCGAATTTGTCGGGGATGTCGCGCAAACAGGCGTAGGTGGTTTCGCCCAGGATGTCCTTGCCGGCATGGCCCGGGTTGACCGGAATCACCCGGTATCCCTTTCTTTGCAGGTATTTCATCGCGAAGTTCGACGGCCGCACCCAGTCGGGCGAGGCGCCGACCATGGCGATGGTCTTGGCGTTGGTGAGGATGCGGCGAAGCAGGGCGTCGTCGTAATGAAGCGGTTCTTCGGCGGCGGGTTTGCTCACCGGTCCTTCCACTCGGGCATGTCGCGTTTTTCGAGGAAGGCGTTGATGCCCTGGCGGGCGTCCTCGCGCTGC
The DNA here is from genome assembly GCA_002938075.1 of Alphaproteobacteria bacterium MarineAlpha3_Bin3. Taxonomy (GTDB): domain Bacteria; phylum Pseudomonadota; class Alphaproteobacteria; order Rhodospirillales; family Casp-alpha2; genus Casp-alpha2. The sequence continues at coordinate 3,340 of PTLK01000125.1, read as the reverse complement.
ATGTTCTCGACCATTGTCTTGGTCGCTTCCTTGTAGGCCCCGGTCAGGCCGTCCTCGATCTGGCGGTAGAAAAGTTTTTTCCCGGCGGCGACGAAGGCGGGACCCTGGGCGGCAACGGCTGCCGCCAGTTCCCGGACGGCGGAGTCCAACTCACCGGCCGCCACCACGCGGTTGACCAGGCCATATCGTTCGGCCGTCGGCGCGTCGATGAATTCACCGGTCATCAGCATTTCCATGGCCTGCTTGCGGGGCAGGTTGCGGGTCACGGCGACCATCGGGGTGCCGCAGAAAAGCCCGACGTTGATGCCCGAGGTGGCGAAACGGGCCTCCTCAGATGCCACCGCCAGGTCGCACTGGGCGACGAGTTGGCACCCGGCGGCGGTGGCCATGCCGTGCACGCGGGCGATCACCGGCTGCGGGATTTGGGTCAACGACACCATCATCCGGCTGCATTGGTCGAACAGCGCCTGGATGGCTTCCTCGCCGGGGTCGTCGCTCATCTCGCGCAAGTCGTGGCCGGCGCAGAAAGCCTTGCCGTTGGCGGCGATGATGACGGTGCGGATGGATTTGTCCCCGGACAGCGAGTCCAGTTGCTGCTCGATCAGGCCCATGAGTTCCGTCGACAGGGCGTTGAATTTATCGGGCCGGTTGAGGGTCAGCGTCGCGATGCCGTCCTCGTCGTGGCGCAAGAGGATCGGATCGTTTCCCGAGGTTGCGGATGTGGCGGTCATGGTCTTTCCCTTACTAAGGTGCATTATAGGACGTTTCGGTGGGTGCTTTCGAGGGTGTCCCCTAATCGCCCCCTTATCGCCAGTAGGGCAGGGCTTAAATTTCCTCGTAGTTCCCATGCCGGCCCTTGCCGTCGGCGAAGCGCGCGGCGCCGGCAATTCCTTCGGCGTCAACGATGGCCTGGCTGTTTCGCCATTCCGATTCCAGGGCTTCGCGGACCGGCAAACCGTGCTGCAAATATACCGAGCGGCGGTCGGCGCGCACGCACTCCTGCGGGAAACGGGCGATTTCGTGGGCCATGGCCTCGGCCGCCTGGCGGGATTGGCCGTTGGCCACGACTTTTTCGCAGGCGCCGATGGCCAGGCATTCCTCGGCCGGCACCTTGCGCCCGGTAAGGATGATTTCCAGCGCCCGGCCTCGTCCCACCAGACGCGGCAGACGGACGGTTCCGCCGTCTATCAGGGGCACCCCCCAGCGGCGGCAGAAGACGCCGATATAGGCGTCTTCTTCCATTATCCGAACGTCGCACCAAAGGGCCAATTCCATGCCCCCGGCGACGGCCGGGCCGGCAACGGCGCCGATCACCGGTTTCGACAGGTCCAACCGCGACGGCCCCAGCGGACCCCGCGGCGCGGGGCCGCCATCGGCGGGGAAATGCAGGTCCTTGAGGGGGTCTTCGCCGGGCTTCAGGGAGCTCACATATTTCAGATCCCAGCCGGCACAGAAGGCACCGCCGGCGCCCCAAAACACGGCGACACTGGCCTCGGGGTCATCGTCGAATTCCAGGAAGGCCTCGACCAGGGCATCGCCGGTTTCCGGGTCGACGGCGTTCCGGGCCTCGGGCCGATCGTTGATGATGGTGGTGACGGGGCCGTCCTTCTCCACTCTTACTGTCATTGGATTTCCTCCCGGTTTTCAGCCAAGGACGCTACATTACCTTTACGTAAACGTCAACTTGGGTCATGATCGCCGCGAACGTTGTTGAAACCCCGGGATTTAGGTAATGCCGCGCATATCCATCGACAAATTCGAGAATCTGATTCGCCAACAGGTTCCCTTCATCGCCGCTCTCGGTGCCCACTTGGAGAAACTGGGCAAGGGGACGGCCACCGTGCGCATGTCGGGCAAAGCGGAATTCCTGCGGCCCGGGGATTCGGTCAACGGGCCGGTCCTGGTGGCGCTTGTCGACGTCGCCATGTACGCGGCGATCATGAGCCTGATCGGCCGTTCGGAAATGGCTTTGACAACCAACCTCAATATCAATTTCCTGCGCCCGCCGCCGCTCGGCGAGCTTGTCGCCGAAGCGCGGATGATCAAGCTTGGCAAACGCCTGGCGGTGATGGAGGCGACGGTGTTTTCCGAAGGCTACGACGAACCGGTCGTCCACGCCACGGGAACCTATTCCATTCCCCCCGACAAGGGGAAGTAGGGCTCCCCCGACAGGGGTAAGTAGGAGGCCGATAGGGAGCGGTATTATAATACCACTCCCCTAAACCCTGGTTTTCCTTGCAAATTTCGCGTTGACTCGGCCGAATTTAATGGCATACTCCGCGCCTTCACGAACCCATGGCGCGAAATCGGCGGTCCGGGTTTTCCGGTCCCGCCCGAAGATGATTGGCTACAGGGTATCGAAATGAAAACCTATTCGGCGAAACCGTCGGACGTTGAAAAGAAATGGTACGTCATCGACGCCGAGGACGTGGTCCTGGGCCGCATGGCCTCGATCATCGCCATGCGGCTGCGCGGCAAGCACAAGCCGCTTTTCACCCCCCATATCGATTGCGGCGACAACATCATCGTCGTCAACGCCGACAAGGTCCGGCTGACCGGCCGCAAGACCGAAGACAAGATCTATTACCGGCACACCGGTTATCCGGGCGGCATCAAGTCGCGCACCGCCGGCGGCATCCTGGCCGGCAAGCACCCCGAGCGTGTGGTGATCAAGGCCGTTGAGCGAATGATCAGCCGCAACCCCCTGGGCCGCCAGCAGATGCGGAAACTGCACGTCTACAAGGGCGCAGACCATCCCCATCAGGCGCAAAACCCCGAGGTCCTGGATGTCGCAGCGATGAATCCCAAGAACAAGAGGAGCGCCTAAGCGATGGCCGAGGAAACCAAGACCCTGGCGGACCTGAAGGATCTCGTCACCCCGCCGGCAGACGGCGTTGCCTCGCAAGCCGGAGCCGTGACGCCGGAGGCCGAACCCGTGGTCCCGGTCGAGCCGAAGATCGACGACAAGGGCCGCTCCTACGCCACCGGCAAGCGCAAGGACGCCGTCGCCCGGGTATGGATCAAGCCCGGCCCCGGCAAGATCACCGTCAACGGCCGCGAACTGGAAACCTATTTCGCCCGCCCGGTGCTCCGGATGCTGATCAACCAGCCGTTCGCCGTCACCGAACGCGAGGGCCAATACGACGTCACCTGCACGGTCAAGGGCGGCGGGCTATCGGGCCAGGCCGGGGCGGTCAAGCACGGCATCAGCAAGGCGCTGTTGTACTATGAGCCGGGCCTGCGGGGGGCGCTCAAGAAGGAAGGCTTCCTGACCCGCGATTCCCGCGTCGTCGAGCGCAAGAAATACGGCCGCCGCAAGGCGCGCCGCAGCTTCCAGTTC
>PTLK01000124.1 GCA_002938075.1 Alphaproteobacteria bacterium MarineAlpha3_Bin3 | reverse complement strand
GCTGCGCGAGCGCGGCGTGATCTGAGAGATTTTCCCGTCCCGGCGCCCTCAAAACGCCTGAAAACAAACAATTTTCCTCCGTCCGGCGTTGCGTTTATTGTCATACACGGACGCATTCCCGACATACTCGCGAAACATATCGCCGATAAAATTGCCGTCACCTAACGAAGACTTGATCCCGCCGTATGGCGGTTTCAGGCGTTTTCGGCGGGTGAATTGTAGGGATCCGGTGTCAAAGTTATTGGTTTATAAGAAAAACGCCTACCTGAACGACGAAGGCCGCCGGCGGTACGGAATCGTCAACGGAAAACCGGCAGAAAGGTTTGAATATAAATTTACACCCCCGGCCGAGTTGTGGCGCGTGGTAGAATCCAACGGGTCCATGTTGACGGAGAAATTTCAGACCGCCCTCGATGCCTTTCAAATGGGCGGCGAACGGATGGTCAAGATCGAGGTCATCTTTTTCGAGGATTAACCCCAAAGACGCTGGAGAACATCAATGTCAGAAACCCTTGCAACAACGGAGTCAACCGTGGCGGCAGCCGATTCACAGGACCTGGCCACCCATCCGGGCGAGGACCTTGAGGATTACGTGACCTTCAAGGTCGAGGGTCAGCTTTTCGGCATTCCGGTGCTGCGAGTCCAGGACATCCTTAAGCCCGAACGGATCGCCCCGGTGCCGCTGGCGCCGAAGGAGGTCAAGGGGTCGATCAACCTGCGCGGCCGCATCGTCACCGTGATCGACGTCCGCATCCGGTTGGGCCTGGAGCCCCGCGACAGCACCGACCAAAGCATGGGCGTCACCGTCGAACAGGACAACGACCTTTACACCCTTCTGGTCGACGAGATCGGAGACGTCATTGGGTTGTCCCGGAAACTTTACGAAAAGAACCCGGGAACGCTGGACCCCTTGTGGCGGGAATTTGCCAACGGCGTTTTCCGCCTCGATAAAAAACTGATGGTGGTCCTCGATATCGACCGGCTGCTGGATCTTAATTCAAAGACCGGATAAAGACCGCCCGGGGGCCTGAGGGGGGCCTGACAATCAGCCCTTGTTTAGCAATCGCGCCGCCTCGACGGCGGCATAGGTCAAAACACCGTCGGCTCCGGCGCGCTTGAACGCCAACAGAGCCTCCATCATCACCGTATCGTAGTCCAGCCAGCCATTGTCGGCGGCCACCCGCAGCATCGCGTATTCGCCCGACACATTGTAGGCGAAGGTCGGCATGGCGAAGGCGTCCTTGACCCGGCGCACCACATCTAGGTACGCCAAGCCCGGCTTGACCATTACCATGTCGGCGCCTTCGTCGATGTCCAGCGCCACTTCGCGCAGCGCCTCATCGGTGTTGGAGGGGTCCATCTGATAGGTCTTCTTGTCGCCCTTGAGCACCCCTGAGGATCCCACCGCGTCACGGAAGGGACCGTAGAACCCGGAGGCGTACTTGGCCGCATAGGCCATGATCAGGACATTTTCGAAGCCTTCGCCGTCGAGGGCGTCGCGGATGGCGGCGATGCGCCCGTCCATCATGTCCGACGGCGCGATGATGTCGCACCCGGCTCGCGCCTGGACCACGGCCTGGCGGGTCAGTACTTCGACGGATTCGTCGTTGAGAATCCGGCCGTCCCGGACCAGCCCGTCGTGGCCGTCGGTATTGTAGGGATCGAGGGCGACGTCGCACATGACGCCGACTTCCGGGTGCTTGTCCTTGAGCGCCTTGACGGCGCGGCAAATCAGGTTGTCCGGGTTATAGGCCTCGGCCGCGTCGGGGGTCTTGAGATCGTCTTCGATGTACGGAAACAGCGCGATGGCGGGAATGCCCAGATCCTTGGCCTCGGCGGCGGCGGCGACAAGCTCGTCGATGGAAAGCCGGTCGACGCCTGGCATCGACGGGATCGGTTGGCGCTTGCCGGACCCCTCGGTGATGAAAACCGGCCACATCAGGTCGCTGGCGGCGAGGCGGCTTTCCGACACCAGGGCCCGCGTCCACGGATGCTGACGGGTGCGGCGCATGCGGGTGCGTGGATAGGCGCCAAAGGATTTCCTGTTCCAGGCCCGGTTATCGGTGTGTTTCAAGGTTTCCGACTTTCATTCCCGGCCCCGGAAGGCCGTTTGAGGACATTTGCGATCAACGGTTTTGAATCTTAGACGCTGGAATCAGGGATTCAAGGTCTTTACCGGCTTCCGAAAATAGCTTACGTTTACGTAAACGGAAAGCAAGGTCGGTTTTTACCGTTCCATCCCGCCACCGTCAGGAGTCCCCCGTGCCCGACGCCGCCGCTCCCGTCCGATCCCGCAAGAAAAGGGGAAACAAGGGTCAAAAACCCAAAAAGTCCCGGCAAAAACGAAAAGCCGGGGCAAGGGCTAGACCAGGGGCTGGACTGGGGACCAGGGCACGGAAATCGACGGCCCCGATCCGTTTCGTCACCGCCGCCAGCTTGTTCGACGGCCACGACGCCGCCATCAACATCATGCGCCGCATCCTTCAAGGTGCCGGCGCCGAGGTCATCCACCTCGGCCACAACCACTCCGTCGACGAGGTGGTGACGGCGGCGGTTCAAGAAGACGTCCAGGGCATCGCCATCAGTTCCTACCAGGGCGGTCACGTCGAATACTTCAAGTACATGATCGACCTTCTGGCCGAGCGCGGGCGGGCGGACATCAAGGTTTTCGGCGGCGGTGGCGGGGTCATCGTCGCCGCTGAGATCAAGGAACTTCAGGATTACGGCGTCGCCCGCGTCTATTCCCCCGAAGACGGCCGGGAAATGGGCCTCGACGGGATGATCGCCGACATGGTGAAACGCGCCGCCGCGCCGGCCAAACCGCCGCTGCCCATTGACCTGGAGGGGCTGCGGGCGGGGTCTTTTAGTGATCTGGCGCGGTTCATAACGGCGCTGGAACTGGACCAGCTTTCGAAAAACCGTCTCGCCGCCCTTTACGACTTGGCCCGGGAACGCATCCCGGCCCCGGTTTTGGGCGTCACCGGCACCGGCGGCGCCGGCAAATCGTCACTGACCGACGAATTGATCCGCCGGTTCCGGCTTTATTCCGGCGAACCCCGGATCGCCGTCATCGCCATCGACCCGTCGCGGCGCAAGACCGGCGGCGCGTTGCTCGGCGACCGCATCCGCATGAACGCGCTGTCGGGGCCCAATATCTACATGCGCAGCCTGGCCACCCGCGAAGCCAGCAACGAAGTGCCGAAGGCGTTGGGCGATATCGTCCTCTGCTGCCAGGCGGCGGATTTCGACCTGGTGATCGTCGAGACCCCCGGGATCGGGCAGGGCGACGCCGCCATCGTCGACACCGCCGACGTGTCTTTGTACGTAATGACGCCCGAATTCGGCTCCGCCAGCCAGTTAGAGAAGATCGACATGCTGGATTTCGCCGACGTGGTGGCGATCAACAAGATGGACCGGATGGGGGCCCAGGACGCGCTCCGCGACGTGCGCAAGCAAGTGCAGCGCAACCGCCGGCAATTCACCACGCCGGTGGACGAAATGCCGGTATTCGGCACCATCGCGTCGCGTTTCAGCGACCTCGGGGTCACGGCCCTCTATCAGGAGCTGTTGGGACAGTTTAATTCCAAGGGCTTCAAGGGCTTGACCTGCGCCATCGGGCCGGTCGGGGTGAAGGCGTCGGTGCCCGGCGTCGCCATCGTGGCGCCCGAACGCGGGCGTTACCTGGCCGAAATCGCCGAAACGGTGCGCGATTATCACGCCACCATCGCCGAACAGGCCGCCATCGCCCGCCAACGCCAGCAATTGACGGCGGCGAAGCGGATGCTCCAATCGGCGGGCAAGAAAACCAACGACCTGGATTCCCTCATCGCCGCCCGCAATGCAGCCCTGGACCCGCGGGCGGCGAAGCTGTTGCGGAAATGGCCGGAGGTTAAAAAGAGCTATGCCGATGACCGGGAACCGGCGGAACCCACCCTTTCCGGCACCGTCGTTCCCCGGGTGGCACTGCCGCCCTACGAGGACGAGGGCGAAATCTTGAAATGGTTGTTGAAGGAAAACCTGCCCGGGTTCTTCCCCTATACGGCCGGCGTCTTCCCCTTCAAGCGCCAAGAGGAAGACCCGACCCGGATGTTCGCCGGCGAAGGGGACCCCAAGGCCACCAACAGGCGCTTCAAGCTGCTTACGCGGCACTCGGACGCCAAGCGGCTGTCGACGGCCTTCGATTCGGTGACGCTGTATGGGTTCGACCCCGACGAACGCCCCGACATCTACGGAAAAGTCGGGAATTCCGGGGTTTCCGTGGCCACCCTGGACGACATGAAAGTGCTCTACGGGGGCTTCGACCTGTGCAGTCCCTCGACCTCGGTTTCGATGACCATCAACGGGCCGGCGCCGGCGATCCTGGCGATGTTCCTGAATACCGCCATGGCCCAGCAACTGGACGTGTTCAAGGCCGAAAACAAACGGGCTCCTAAAACCACAGAGGCGGAAAAGATCCGCGCCTGGGTTTTGGAAAACGTCCGCGGCACCGTCCAGGCCGATATCCTGAAGGAAGACCAGGGACAGAACACCTGCATCTTTTCGACCGAGTTCGCGTTGAAGATGATGGCCGACATCCAGGCCTATTTCATCGACCACAAGATCCGCAATTTCTATTCGGTGTCGATTTCCGGCTATCACATCGCCGAGGCCGGGGCCAACTCGATATCGCAACTGGCGTTCACGCTGGCCAACGGTTTCACCTTCGTCGAGGCGTACCTGGCCCGGGGCATGAAAATCGACGATTTCGCGCCCAACCTGTCGTTTTTCTTCTCCAACGGCATGGACCCCGAATATACGGTCATGGGGCGCGTCGCCCGGCGCATCTGGGCCATCGCAATGCGCTTCAAGTACGGTGCCAATAAAAACTCGCAACGCCTTAAATATCATATACAAACGTCCGGTCGATCCTTGCACGCACAGGAGATGGACTTCAACGATATCCGGACCACGCTGCAGGCCCTGATCGCCGTTTACGACAACTGCAACTCCCTCCACACCAACGCCCATGACGAGGCCTTCACCACCCCGACGCCGGAAAGCCTGCGTCGGGCCATGGCCATCCAGATAATCATCAACAAGGAATGGGGGCTGGCGAAAAACCAAAACCCCAACCAGGGCGCCTTCGTCATCGATGAGCTGACCGACCTGGTCGAAGAGTCGGTGCTGGCCGAGTTCGAGCGCATCTCCGAGCGCGGCGGCGTGCTGGGGGCCATGGAAACCGGTTATCAACGCGGCAAAATTCAACAAGAGTCGCTGCTTTACGAAACCCGCAAGCACGACGGGTCGCTGCCCATCGTCGGCGTCAACACCTTCCTCGACCCCGACGCCCAGCCGGTCCCGGCAACGCCCCACCTGCAACGCTCGTCGGAGGCGGAAAAAATAAACCAGATCAAAAACTTGCGCCGCTTCCACAAGCGCCACGCCAAGGCCGCCCCGGCAATGATCAAGCGCCTCAAGGAAGCCGCCACCGGCGGCGACAACGTGTTCGTCGTGCTCATGGACGCGGTCCAGTGCTGTTCGCTGGGCCAGATCACCGAGGCACTGTTCGAGGCCGGCGGCCAATACCGCCGCAATATGTAATCGCTGTTTCCTTTCGGCGGGTGGTTTATACTTTTCCGAAAGGCCTGAAATGAAAGCGGGGGCAGGGACGTGGCCGACAAAGGCTTTTACCTTCCGGAAGTCCTGTTCGAAATGCGCCGGGTCGGACGCAGTGTCCGGGTCGCCGCCATTGATCCGATCACCCACACAGAAGTCATCCTGGTGGCGCCGGCCAAGCTCAGCCTCAACGATATGAAGCGGGTGGCAGCGCGCAAGCTGGTCTACGTCATGTCCAAAAAACAGGCGGCGGCCGAAAGAGACAAGAAAGTAAAAGGATAGGTGAAGACGGGGGAAAAACCGCTTTCCGTCCCCTATCAACCCCTTGGGCCTGCCCCGAGCGGTTGTGGCAGGTTGGCAGACGGATTCGAGATATGGTACTAATGCGCCGGCCGGGGGCCATTTCGGCGGCCCGATTCGCCCCCCACTCAAACGGTTAAAAACCAATGCCTTCTGAAGAGTCCACGGAAACCATCGCTATCGCCAGCGACCATGCCGGTTTGGAGCTCAAAAGCGAGCTCAAGAAAGACCTCATTGACCT
>PTLK01000123.1 GCA_002938075.1 Alphaproteobacteria bacterium MarineAlpha3_Bin3 | reverse complement strand
CGCAAGAAGGTGACCATCAACTACCCCTTCGAGAAGGGCCCCTTGAGCCCCCGCTTTCGGGGCGAACATGCGCTCAGGCGTTATCCCAGCGGCGAGGAACGCTGCATCGCGTGCAAGCTGTGCGAAGCCATATGCCCGGCCCAGGCGATCACCATCGAGGCCGAACCCCGCGCCGACGGATCGCGCCGCACCACGCGTTATGACATTGACATGGTGAAGTGCATTTACTGCGGGCTCTGCGAAGAGGCCTGCCCGGTGGATGCCATCGTCGAGGGGCCGAATTTCGAGTACGCGACGGAGACCCGCGAAGAGCTTTTGTACGACAAGGAAAAGCTGCTCGCCAACGGCGACCGCTGGGAGACGGAAATCGCCGAACGCCTGCGCGCCAACGCGGCTTACCGGTAGGGACGGACAGGGGACCTGAAGTTTTAAGATGATACAGGCTCTGGCATTCTACATGTTCGCGTTGATCACCGTGGCTTCCGCGGTGATGGTCATTTCGGCGCGCAACCCCGTCCATTCGGTGTTGTTCCTGATCCTGGCGTTTTTCAATTCGGCCGGGCTGTTCGTTCTTTTGGGCGCCGAATTCCTGGCCATGATCCTTGTCCTCGTTTACGTCGGCGCGGTGGCGGTGCTGTTCATGTTCGTGGTCATGATGCTGGACATCAATTTCGTCGAACTGCGCCAGGGGTTCCTGCAATACCTGCCGCTGGGCGCCATCATCGGCCTGTTGATGCTGGGGGAATTGTTTGTCGTCGTCGGCGGCCATGCCCTGACCCCATTAGCCGTAGCGGGCGGATCGGTGCCGATCCCGCCCGCCGCCGCCGTCACCAACATCGAGGCCTTAGGCGCGTTGATCTATACCCACTACATCTATCTGTTCCAGGCCGCCGGCATGGTCCTGCTGGTCGCCATGATCGGCGCCATCGTCCTCACGCACCGGACCCGCAAGGGGGTGCGCAAGCAGCGCATCGCCGATCAGATCGCTCGGCGCGCCGAAGAAACGATCGAGTTGGTCAAGGTCGAACCGAGGAAGGGAATCTGATGTTCGAGATTGGCCTTTCCCATTACCTCAGCGTCGCCGCGATCCTGTTCACGCTCGGCATCCTGGGCATCTTCCTCAACCGCAAGAACGTCATCGTCATCCTGATGTCGGTGGAACTGATGCTGCTGGCGGTCAATATCAACCTGGTCGCCTTCTCGGCCCATCTGGGCGACCTGGTGGGGCAGGTCTTCGCCATGTTCGTGCTTACCGTGGCGGCGGCCGAGTCCGCCATCGGCCTCGCCATCCTGGTGGTTTATTTCCGTAACCGCGGTTCCATCGCTGTCGAAGACATCAACATGATGAAGGGGTAGGCGAATGTTCGAAACCATCGCCGTCTTCCTGCCGCTCGCCGGCGCCTGCATCGCCGGCATGTTTGCGTTTGCCCGTCCCGACGACGAAAAAAAGCAGGGCCGCATCGATGCCGCCGCCCAATGGGTGACCTGCGGCGCCATGGTCCTGTCGGCGGTGTTCGCCGGGATCGTGTTCTCGGACGTGGTCCTGGGCCAGAACCCACGCACGGTGGAGTTGTTCACCTGGATCGATTCCGGGGCCATGGAAGTCAGCTGGGCGATCAAGATGGATACCCTGTCGTCGGTGATGCTGTTCATGGTCACCACCGTGGCGGCGGTGATCCACATCTATTCCATCGGCTACATGCACCATGACCCCGGCATCCCCCGGTTCATGGCTTATTTGTGCCTGTTTACCTTCTTCATGTTGATGCTGGTGTCGGCCGACAACCTGGTACAGCTTTTCTTTGGCTGGGAAGGGGTGGGCCTGTGTTCGTACCTGCTGATCGGGTTCTGGTACGACCGCCCGGCGGCCAACGCCGCCGCCATCAAGGCCTTCGTCGTCAACCGAATCGGTGATTTCGGGTTCGCGCTCGGCATCTTCGCCATCTTCGTGCTGTTCGAGACCGTGGATTACGACACCATCTTCGCCGCCGCGCCGGGCAAGGCGGGGGCGTCGCTGATGGTGTTCGGGGTCGAATTCCACGCCATCACGGTGTGCACGGTGCTGCTGTTTATCGGCGCCATGGGAAAATCGGCGCAATTGGGGCTTCACACCTGGCTGCCGGACGCCATGGAAGGCCCGACCCCGGTGTCGGCCCTGATCCATGCCGCGACCATGGTCACCGCCGGCGTCTTCATGGTTGTCCGGATGTCGCCGCTGTTCGAATTTTCCGAAACCGCGCTGACCCTGGTCACCGTCGTCGGCGCGTCGACGGCGATCTTCGCCGCCACCGTTGCCTGCGTGCAGAACGACATCAAACGGGTGATCGCCTATTCCACCTGTTCGCAATTGGGATACATGTTCTTCGCCGCCGGCGTGTCGGCGTATTCGGCCGGCATTTTCCACCTCGTCACCCACGCCTCTTTCAAGGCGCTGTTGTTCCTCGGTGCCGGCTCGGTCATTCACGCCATGTCCGACGAACAGGACATGCGCAAGATGGGCGGGCTTGGGCGGTTTATTCCGGTGACCTATGCGCTGATGTTGATCGGCTCGCTGGCCCTGGCCGGCATCTGGCCGTTCGCCGGTTATTTCTCCAAGGACGTGATCCTGGAAGCCGCTTACGCCGCCGGCACCGGGGTCGGGGGGTATGCCTTCTGGCTCGGCATCACGGCGGCGTTCCTGACCGCGTTTTATTCCTGGCGGCTGCTGCTGATGACGTTCCACGGGGCGCCCCGGGCCGACAACAAAGTCATGGCTCAGGCCCACGAAAGCCCGAAGGTCATGATCCTGCCGCTGTTCGTGCTGGCGGCGGGGGCCATGTTCACGGGCTATATCGGTTACGAGAGCTTCGTCGGCCACCGGGCGGGGGAATTCTGGGGCGAGTCGATCCTGGTCCTGGCCAGCCACCCGGCGCTCGAAGCCGCCCACGGCGTGCCGGCCTGGGTCAAATTCCTACCGCTGGGGGTCGGCGTCGCCGGCATCGGGCTAGCCTTTGTTCTCTATATGCTGGCGCCCGGCCTGCCGGCCCTGATTGCCGGGCGGTTCCAGATTATCCACCGGTTCCTGGTCAAAAAATGGTACTTTGACGAGCTCTATGACCTGGTGTTCGTGCGCCCGGCCTTTTATCTCGGACGCGGGTTCTGGAAGACCGGCGACGGGTCGCTGATCGACGGCGTCGGGCCGGACGGTGTATCGGCCGCGGTGCTGAACTTGGCGCGGCGCGCCGGCGCGCTGCAGACCGGCTACCTTTACCATTACGCATTCGCCATGCTCACCGGCGTCGTTGTCCTGGTGACATGGTATTTGTTCCAGCATTAAGGCACGGGCCGCCATGCAGAACTTTCCCCTTCTGTCGCTACTTATCTTCCTGCCGTTGGTCGGTGCCGTGCTGATCCTAGTGCTGGCGCGCGGCGATGAGGCCGTGGTGGCGCGGAATTCCCGGTGGACGGCGTTGTGGACGTCGGCGATCAATTTCGTGCTGTCGCTGTTCATTTGGGTCCATTTCGACACCACCACCGCCGATTTTCAGTTCGTCGAATACGCGGTTTGGATGCCGGCCTTCAACATCAACTACAAAATGGGGATCGACGGCATTTCCATGCTGTTCGTGCTGTTGACGACCCTGTTGACCCCGATCTGCGTGCTGTCGAGCTGGGAATGCATCCAGAACCGGGTCAAGGAATACATGATCTCGTTCCTGGTGCTGGAAACCTTCATGATCGGCATGTTCTGCTCGCTGGACATGGTGGTTTTCTATATTTTCTTCGAAGCGGTGCTGATCCCGATGTTCGTGATCATCGGCGTCTGGGGCGGGCCGGGAAGGGTTTACGCGGCTTTCAAGCTGTTCTTGTACACGCTTTTGGGCTCGGTGCTGATGCTGCTGGCGTTGCTGGCCATGTATTTCACCACCGGCTCGACCGACATCTCGACCCTGATGGCATACCGCTTCCCGGTCGAAATGCAGATATGGTTGTGGCTCGCCTTCTTCGCCTCCTTCGCCGTCAAGATCCCGATGTGGCCGGTTCATACATGGCTTCCCGACGCCCATGTGGAGGCCCCGACCGCCGGCTCGGTGATTCTGGCGGCGGTGCTGTTGAAATTCGGCGGCTACGGGTTCCTGCGTTTTTCGCTGCCCATGTTCCCCGAGGTGTCGGTCATGTTCACGCCGTTGATCTACACGCTGTCCATCGTCGCCGTGATCTACACCTCGCTGGTGGCGCTGGCCCAGGAAGACATGAAAAAACTGATCGCCTATTCGTCGGTCGCTCACATGGGCTTCGTCACCATCGGCACCTTTACGTTGACGGTCCAGGGCGTCGAGGGCGCAATTTACATGATGCTTGCCCATGGCATCGTCTCGGCGGCGCTGTTCCTGATCGTCGGCGTCGTCTATGACCGCATCCATTCGCGCGATATTTCGGCCTACGGCGGACTGGTTCACCGGATGCCGGCCTACTCGTTGATATTCATGCTGTTCATGCTGGCCTCGGTGGGGCTGCCGGGGACCGCCGGGTTCGTCGGCGAGTTCCTGATCCTGGTCGGCGCGTTCAAGGCCAACACCTGGGTCGCCGCCCTGGCGGCGACGGGGTTGGTCCTCGGCGCCGCCTATATGCTCTACCTCTACCGCCGGGTGATTTTTGGCAAACTGACCAAGGACAGCCTCACCGCCATCCTCGACATGAACGCCCGGGAAATCGCCGTATTCGCGCCCCTGGTGGTGCTGGTCATTTTCATGGGCGTCTATCCGGGGCCGTTCCTGGAAATCATGCACGTTTCGGTGACCAACCTGTTGACCCACGTCGACACGGCCTTGAACGCCGGCCAGGCCATCACCGTGGCAGGCCGGTAGGGAAGGGAGGCGAACGTCATGGCAGAAGTTCCCAACGTCGTCCCGGCCTTGCCGGAACTTTTCCTCGCTTCGGCAATCATGGCGATGTTGATGTTGGGCGTTTTCCATCCCCGGGACACCGCCGAGAAGGAGATAAAGGCGTCGCGGTTGATTTCGTTCCTCAGCGTCATCACCCTGATTTTGGCGGTGTTGCTGGTCTCTACGCTTTCCGGCGGGCGGCTGGTGACGTTCCAGAACATGTTCGTCAGCGATCCCTTCGCCGTTTACAGCAAGATCCTGGTGCTCATCGGATCGGCGCTGGCGATCGTCATTTCCCAGGGCTTTATCGAGCGCCATGCCATGGCCCGGTTCGAATATTCGATCCTCATCGTCTTCGCCACCCTCGGCATGATGATGATGATTTCGGCCAACGACCTGATCGTCCTTTACATCGGCCTGGAAATGCAGTCGCTGTCGCTTTACGTGATCGCGGCGTTCCAGCGCGACGACACGCGGTCCACCGAGGCCGGGCTCAAATATTTCGTCCTCGGCGCGTTGGCGTCGGGGATGCTGCTTTACGGGGCGTCGTTGATCTACGGCTTCACCGGAACCACGGATTTCGACAAACTGTCCCAGCTCTTCCGCGGCGGCGAAACAGAAATCAATATCGGCATCATCTTTGGCATCGTCTTCATCCTCGCCGGGCTCGCCTTCAAGGTGTCGGCGGCGCCGTTCCACATGTGGACCCCGGATGTATACGAAGGCGCGCCGACGCCCGTCACCGCCTTCTTTTCCGTGGCCCCCAAGATCGCGGCGCTGGCGCTTTTCATCCGCGTCATGATCGGGCCGTTCGGCGGCCTGGTGGTGGAATGGCAGCAAATCGTCGTCTTCGTGTCGATGGCGTCCATGGCCTTGGGCGCATTCGCCGCCATCAACCAACGCAATATCAAGCGCATGATGGCCTATAGCTCCATCGGCCATGTCGGTTATGCCTTGATCGGCCTCGCCGCCGGCACCGAGACCGGCATTCGCGGCACGCTGATCTATCTCGCCATCTATCTGGCCATGAACATCGGCACCTTCGCCTGCATCCTGTGCATGCGCCGGGCCGATCGCATGGTCGAAGGCATCGACGACCTGGCCGGGCTCGGCAAGACTCATCCAATGCTGGCCTTGGGCATCGTCGTCTTCATGTTTTCCATGGCCGGCATTCCGCCGCTGGCCGGGTTTTTCGGCAAGTTCTACATCTTCATCGCCGCCATCGAGGCGGGGCTCTATGCCCTCGCCATCGTCGGCGTCCTGACCAGCGTCGTCGCCGCCTTCTATTACCTTCGTATCGTGCAGGTGGTGTATTTCGATGAGCCCGACTATCCG
>PTLK01000122.1 GCA_002938075.1 Alphaproteobacteria bacterium MarineAlpha3_Bin3 | reverse complement strand
GGCCTGGCGGCGCGCCGCCCCGTGGATGAGCCCGGCGTCATCCGGGGCATGGTCGAAAACGCCGATCTGGTGATTTCGGCCCGGGACGGCGAAGGGCGGCTCGTCGGCGTGGCGCGTTCGGTCACCGATTTCGCCTATTGCTGTTACCTGTCCGATCTGGCCGTCGACCGGGAATGCCAGCGCCAGGGCATCGGCAAGGAGCTGATGCGCCGCACTCAGGAAGCGTCGGGCGGCGGCAAGGTGGCGTTGCTTCTGCTTTCCGCCCCGGACGGAATGGATTATTACCGCAAGGCGGGGCTGGAGAAATTCGACAACTGTTTCGGCATCCGCCGGACGAAAAGGAACCAAGATGACGACCAAGGCCTATAAAATCGCCGTCATTCCCGGCGATGGGATCGGCAAGGAAGTGGTGCCCGAAGCCATCCGGGTGCTGGAGGCGGCGGGGCGGCAGTTCGATTTTGCCTGCGCCTTCGACGAAAAGGACTGGAGCTGCGAAAGGTTCGCCAAAGAGGGCGCCATGATGCCCGGCGACGGGCTGGCCCAGATCAGCAACCATGACGCCATCCTGTTGGGCGCCGTCGGGTTTCCGGGGGTGCCCGATCACGTTTCGTTGTGGGGTCTGCTGATCCCCATCCGGCGTCAATTCCGGCAATACGTGGCGCTACGCCCGGTGCGCCTGTTCGAAGGCATGGCATGCCCCTTGGCGGGCCGGGAACCGGGGGATATCGATTTCCTGATCGTGCGCGAAAACAACGAAGGCGAATATTCGCAAATCGGCGGCCGCCTTTATCAGGGAACCGACGCCGAAATGGCGGTGCAGCAGAACATCTTCACCCGCCAGGGCTGCGACCGCATCATGCGCTACGCCTTCGAATTGGCGCGGACACGGGAGCGCAAGCACCTGACGTCGGCGACCAAGTCCAACGGCATTATCCATTCCATGCCCTTTTGGGACGAGCGCTTCGAGGCCATCGGCGCTGAATACCCGGACGTCTCCACCGATAAATTCCACATCGATATCCTTACCGCCCACTTCGTCCGCAACCCGGATTGGTTCGACGTGGTGGTCGGCTCAAACCTGTTCGGCGATATCCTGTCGGACCTGGGCCCGGCGATTGCCGGCACCATCGGCATCGCGCCGGGGGCCAACATCAACCCGGAAAAGGACTTTCCTTCGATGTTCGAGCCGGTGCATGGCTCGGCCCCGGACATCGCCGGAAAAGGCATCGCCAACCCGATCGGACAGATCTGGTCGGCGGCGATGATGCTGGAACACCTGGGCCAGGAAGAGGCCTCGGCGGCGATCGTCACGGCGATCGAGAAAGTGATAAAGGCCAGAGACGTCAAGACCTCCGACATGGGGGGCAAGGCAACGACCGCCGAGCTTGGCAAGGCCGTCGAAGAGGCGCTTTGACGGGGCCGGTCCTGATGAGGGAGCCCCGGCCCATCTACCGGATCGACGCCTTCACCGACCGGGTTTTCGGCGCCTTGGTGATTGCGGCGACGCTTGCAGCTGCCGGCCCGGCCCCCGGTGCCGCCTTGGGCGCCGAGCTGACGGTCGAGGTCGTCGGGCTGCGTTCCGATGACGGCAACGTCCATTTCGCCCTTTACGACAACCCGGCAACCTTTCCCGATGACGAAGGCCGCCTCCGGGGGACCAACGTGCCGATTGCCGGGCGCCGCGCCGTCGCCGT
Organism: Alphaproteobacteria bacterium MarineAlpha3_Bin3; assembly: GCA_002938075.1. Lineage (GTDB taxonomy): Bacteria > Pseudomonadota > Alphaproteobacteria > Rhodospirillales > Casp-alpha2 > Casp-alpha2. The sequence continues at coordinate 4,538 of PTLK01000122.1, read as the reverse complement.
TTTCAAGGACCTTACGCCCGGTTCTTACGCGGTTGCCGTCTTTCACGACGAGAACGCTAACGGCTCCTTCGACCAGGGCTTCCTCGGCCTGCCGTTGGAGGATTATGGGTTTTCCAACGGCGCCCCGGCGTTCCTGGGACCGCCCTCGTTCGAGCAAGCTAAGTTCGCGGTGCCGGAGAAGGGAATCCGCATCACCATCGATGTCGATTGAAGGCCTTTTTGGTTCTGATCGGCCATCCCGGGACGGGGTTTAGGGGCTTTATTTCCCTCGAATTGAGACCAATTTAGGCCCCAAGGGACAATTACCTGTTGCCATCGGCCCATCAAACATTAGTATTTAAATACTAATTCAACTACTATACCTAGTGGTATGGGGGAGATTTCGAAGTTTACCGGCTGGGAACGGCCCATGCGTCCCGTCCGGACAGGGGAAGTCGAGCGTGAGAGGGCAGATTTTACGCATTTCGTTCGTGGTGCTGGTTGCTGCCGGCCTCGGTGCCTGCGGTTTTTTTCAAGATAATTTGTTCAGGGATTCCTTCTGGTCGGCCAGCCCGCTCCGCGATAATGACCTGGCTGAACTCGGTATCGCCGAGCTGGCCAAGGGTAATTACGTCACCGCCGAGGGTCATTTTCAACAGGCGCTGAAGCGGAACGGCAAGGACATTCATGCCCTTTTGGGGGCCGGAATCCTTTACCAGAACACCGGCCAATTGACCAAGGCGCGGGAAATGTATGAAGCCGTACTGGCGATTCGGCCCGACGAATCGAAACAGTTTATCGTCTGGAGCAATATTTCCACCCGTCCGGCGTCCCAGATCGCCAGCGTCAACCTCTCGCTTCTCGACAGCGGCAATGTCACCAGCGCCATGAGCAGCGCCGCCGCCGGAGGGGGAAGCCGTCAACCTGGCGTTCTGGCCCCCCCGGCCCCGCCGATGCCGAGGGTGTCCGCGGCGCCCAGCAGTTCGGTCATGCTCGGCCGTCCGCCCGCCCCGGCGGCGCCATCGGCGGCGCCGGCGATCGGCAAGTTCGTGGGCGCCGATGCCAACGTGATTTCCCGGTTCGCCACCATCCGGGCGCTCCGCGATCAGGGGCTGGTCACCCAGCAAGAATTCAATGCCCGGCGGCGCGCCAACATCGGCGCCCTGACACCGCAGACGGCGCCGCCGCCGTCAGCCGGCCTGGACCGGCCGGTGCCGACCACGGAGCAAATAACCGGGCGCCTTCGCGCCATCGGCAGGGCACTTGAGATGCGTGCCATTTCGGTGACCCAGCACGCGGCCGAACGCAACATGATCCTCGATGCCTTGATGCCGTCGGCGCCGGTGGTGGTGGCCAACCCCATGGCGCCGCCGCGGGGCCTGATGGAGGCCGCCGATGCCGTACGCCGCCTCGAACAGCTCCGCGATACCGGCTACCTCAGTTCCGACGAGTACGCCAAGGAGCGCCAGGCCATCGAAAAGGCGGTGCAGCCGAAACAACCGCCGCCGGCGCCCGTTGCCATGGCCTCCAAGGAAGCAAGGTCGAAGCTCAGGGAGATGATGAAATCCGGAGGCCCCAGCCCGGGCATCCATTTGGCCTCGTTCCGTTCGAGAAAGCAGGCCAATTGGGGCTGGAAGCAGATTAAGCGTACCCATAAGGCGATTTTGGACGGCCTCGAGCATCAGGTGGTTCGCGTCAACCTGGGCAATAAGGGGACCTATTACCGGCTCAAGGCCGGGCCACTGAAGGACGCCGCGGCGGCCAAGGCCATGTGCCACAAGCTGAAACGCCGCCGCCAGTTCTGCGAACCGACGATGATAGAGGGCGGCTGAGGCAAAAGATTTCAAGGGGGACCCCCGGCGAGTTTGAGAGGGAAGGTTTAAGACGAGTGGATGGAAGGGCCCCTTCGGGGGTCTTTTCCTTGGCCGATCATTCGCCGGTCTCGACGACACCATGGTCGCGCAGCGCATCGACTTCCGAAGAAGAATAATCCAGCAATCCTTCGAGGATCTCCCGCGTGTGCTGACCGAGCGACGGCGCCGGGTTGCGGGGAAGTTCGGCGTTTTCTTCCAGCATCGGCGCGGTGCGGGCGAAGCGGTAGGTGCCGACCTCCGGATCGTCGATGGGCATCAACATGCCGCGGGCTTCGATATGGGGGTCGGCGAAGACGTCCTCGGCGGTATAAACCGGCGCCACTGGCACCCCGTGGGCGTTGAATTTCCCCACCGCCTCGTCGCGGGTCATGGTGGCCATGAATTCACTGATGATGGGATCGAGGAAGCCGTGGTTTTGGGCCCGCGCGGGGCTGGTGGCGGAGCGTTCGTCGTCGATCAGATCGGACCGTTCCATGACTTCGCAAAAACGTTTCCAGATGATGTTGTCGGGCACGTGGACGGCTAGATAGCCGTCCTTGGTCTGATAGGCGCCGCGAGGAAAGAACACCGTTGGCACGCCGCGTTTCTGTTCCTGACCGGCGACGGAATAAAGGGTGACCATGGTTTCGTTGAGGCTGAGCAGGTTATCCAGCATCGCCGAATCGACGAGCTGCCCGCGGCCCGTCCGTTGGCGCATAAAAAGCGCCTGCAGGACGCCATAGGCGGCGATGATCCCGGACACGATGTCGGCCATGCCGTAGACGGTCCCGCTGGGCGGCTTGTCGTCATAGCCGACCAGGTTCATCATCCCGCTCATCGCTTCGGCGACGATGTCGAAGGCCGGGCGGTCCGAATAAGGCCCCCGATACCCATCCAACTGCCCGAAGCCCGAGATGATCGCCCAAACCAGTTGCGGATTCATCCGGCGCATTTCGCGGTAGCCGAGGCCGAGCTTGGCCATCGAGCCGGGGCGCAGGTTTTCGACCACCACGTCCGAGCTCGCCACCAGCTTTCTGAAGACTTCCTGGCCCTTGGGATCGCGCAGGTTGAGGCATAGGCTTTTCTTGTTGCGGTTATAGCCCATGAACCCGGCGCCTTTCTTGCGGCCGTCCTTTTCGGCGAACGGCGGCATCTGGCGGCGCGGGTCGCCGCCGCCCGGTCGCTCGATCTTTATGACCTCGGCCCCGGTATCGGCCAGCAGCATGGTGCAATAGGGACCGGCGATATACTGCTCAAGCCCGGTGACCCGCACCCCTGAAAGCGGGCGGTCGACGGTATCGGTCATGGCGGGGTTAATTCCGCCGCGGCTGCGGCGGCGGGGCGAGCGGGGTCCCGGCCGGCGGCGCCGGGAGGACGGCGCCCGGTAATGGAGTCGGCGGAGGCGCCAAGGGAACCGGGGAGGGGTATTCCTTCGGCGAAACCGTAATCGTGATCTCGGAGCCCCTGATTCTGGACGGCTGGATGGCAATGTACAGCACCCGGTTCTGGCGGTCGTAGGTGAGGATGCTGGTCGGCGCGCGGATGGAGGCGATTCGCCGCCAACCGTAATTGGGCAGCTCCCGGGAATAGAAATTGAACATCACATCGGTGCCATGGCTGGTTTCGAGCGTCAACTGCCCGAACCAGTTCTTGGTGCCGACGACCACGGTCTTGTCGACGTTCATTTTCGCGCCTTTCGGCACCGGCAGGTCGGAGAACTGCGTCGACACCTGTTTTCCCTTCCCGTCCTTGCTGATTACGGAGCCGCCCGAGGGCCCGATTGCCGCCGTCTGGGCGCATCCCGAAAGGACCAGCATCGCGGCCAAGGGAAGGGCGCTCAAAAAGAAAGCGCAAAGGCCGGAACCGGGGTGTCGGGGGAGGGAAAATGGCATCGCAAACAACTCCTTTATCATGAACGCCATACCAGCGTTGCCGGGCTGCCGTCATGGAGGTTCAAACCTATATCATTCCGGCGTTAAAGAACAATGACCGGGGCCCATTCCCATAAGGGGGGCAGGCCGTTGGAGTGACCCCGTTTGGTGGTCCACCATCAAGCCGCGTACCATTAGACCCCCATGGGACTCGTTGCAAAAGTGCGGTGAATCTTGGTTAACCGAAGGGTGATTCTCCGGCAGGGCAAAAGAGGCCCTTCCGATGGCGAAGTTTAACAACGCGTGGCTTGTTTACAAACGCCAATTTCGAGCATTTGGAGCATTTTGGGTCAGGTCTTGATCCCCGATCTCGTGACCCCGAATCTCGCTAAAAATTAAACTGTCCCCTAAAAAAGTAAGCTGTCCCCTAAATAGGAAAGAAGCCTGGATTCCCGCCTCCTGGCCGGGCATTTTTGGGCAGTATCCTGTTGTAATTCCGGGCCTGCGTGCATATATTGCGTCTCTAAGCCAGTAATGGTTTGACATGCTTTCGCGGGGCGCCTAGAACCTCGCTCGCGGAAGGTAGTTGTCGGCGCTTTTCTTTGCCGGCGGCGGGTTTCGTTTCTTGTTCTTCGATCTTGTTTTTCGACCTTGCTCTTTGACATTGTGGATAGATTTAGAAGGGATGCGCAGGCGGCGGTCTTTGGGTGCTTTTGGTGCTCTAAAGATCTGTCCTTTAATTGTGCATCTTTTCGGATAACCGAAATTTGTGCAAAGGACGGCTCTCGAAGTTCCCTTCGCCCTTTTGGGGTGGAGGAATTTAACTTGAGAGTTT
>PTLK01000121.1 GCA_002938075.1 Alphaproteobacteria bacterium MarineAlpha3_Bin3 | reverse complement strand
TCTTGGCCAATTGCCCGTAGTTCCCCGCCGGCCACCGTTTGCCCGGCCGGTGCAGGGCGCCGCCGGGCGCCAGCAGGGCGAACCGTCCGGAAAGGGGAAATCGCGAAATATCGGCCTCGGCCCACGAAGGGTCGGGCGCCGGGATTTCGGCTATGCCCGCCATCGACAGTTGTTCGGCCTGGCGGTTCATCGTATGCATGAAGTCCCGGTTGGGATTGGCGTGGGGGTGTGAACACCCCTTGGCGATGCCGGACCAATCTGGCGCCGGACTGGGCCAGAAAAGGCGGTAATAAAAGGAGCTTCGATCCGAGGTCTGCAGATCATAGACCCGCCCGAATCCTCCGCTACGTAGACGACTGCGCAGCGCGAGCCAGCCGCCGATGTCCGCCGTTCCCGGCCGGCCGCCGGTCCAGATGTCGTCGAAAAACCCCGACGCCTTGGCCAATTCCTCATAAGGCGCCGTCGTCAGAAGCGTCACTCTGGCATCGGCGTGATGGCGGCGGATGGCGGCGAAAGGCCCCAGGGCCTGAACGAAATCGCCCAACGCCCCCAATTTTATGACCAGAACGGCATCGTTGGGCGGCAGGGCCATCTAATCAATCGGCCTTCGATTGCAGGATTTCTTCGTAGACATCCAGCGTCTTGCGGCACATGGCCTGCTGCGAGAAATTTTCACGCACGTTGGTGATCGCTTTCCGGGCCAACTGGGCACGGGTTTCCCGGTCCAGGCTCAAGACTTTGTTGAGCACCGCCGTCAGGGCCTCGATGTCGCCCGGCGGGAACAGCCATCCGGTTTCGCCCTCGACAATCGTCTCCCGGGCACCGCCGTGGTCGCTGGCGACAACGGGGCGGCCCAGGGCCTGAGCCTCGATGACGATGCGACCGAAAGCCTCCGGATCGGTGGAAGCGGACACCACGACGTCGGTCAGCATGTAAGCCGCCGGCATATCGTCGCAATGATCGACAAGGCGGACGATTTCGCCCAATCCGTTCTTGTGGACAAGGTTTTCCAGTTCCTGACGGTATTCCCTCCGCCCCTGGTCACCGCCGACCACCAGGCAACGGATATCGCGGCGGGCCAGTTTGCCGATGGCTTCGATAAACATCGCTTGGCCTTTCCAGCGCGTCAGGCGTCCCGGCAGCATGATCACTGGCAACCCGTCACCCAGCCGCCAGTCGGCGGCCAGGGTGGCGACCCTTTCGGCGGTGACCTTGGCGGGATCGAATCGTTCAAGGTTAACGCCGCGGTGGATGATGCGGATCTTATTCGAGGGAACGCCGTAGTTCTGATGAGCGTGGCCGCCGATAAAACGCGAGATGGCGATCACCCGTTCGCCCCGGGTCATGATCGAATTGTATTTACGCTTGAGCGGATTGCCCGCCGAATAGGTACCGTGAAAGGTGGTCATATAGGGCACGCCCGTGCGCTTGGCGGCGTAAAAGGCGCTCCAGGCCGGGGCCCGGGACCGAGCATGGACGATATCGACGGCCTCGGTTTTGATGATCTGGGCCAAACGGTCGATGTTGGCATATATGGTCAACGGGTTTTTGGAATGCATGGGCAAGTTCAGGTGCTCGCCCCCAACCCGTTTGATCTCATGCTCACGGGCACCGCCGACCGAAACCACGAGCGCCCGTCCGCCCTCGGCGGCGATGGCCTGGGCGATTTCGACGGTGCCGCGCTCAACCCCGCCGCCTTCACCCATGGCCGGAAGTACCTGGAGGATCGTCGCCGAAGCGACACCGGCGGCGGGCTTTTCAGGGGCCGGGATGGTGGTATTGTTGGGGCCTTCGTTCATCTGCCGGAACCTACCATGCCTGAGATACTAACACGGGACGACGGCACAACCATCGCCTACCACCAAACCCCGGGGGAATCCCCCGGGGTCATCTTCATGACCGGGTTCAAGTCCGACATGACCGGCGGCAAGGCGCTGGCGCTGGAAGAACTCTGCAAAAAACGCGGCCAAGCTTACCTCAGGTTCGATTATTCCGGCCACGGCGAATCCTCGGGCGCCTTCGAAGACGGCACCATCGGGGAGTGGGCCGGGGACGCGGTGGCGGCCCTGGACGAGCTGACTGAAGGACCGCAGGTTTTGGTCGGATCGTCCATGGGAGGATGGATCATGCTGCTTACGGCCCTGGCCCGGCCCGAGAGAGTGGCGGGGCTTGTCGGCACCGCCGCGGCGCCGGATTTCACCGAAGACCTGATCCCCGGTGACCTTTCGGCCGAACAAAAGGAACAGTTGCAAGCGCAAGGCTTTGCCATCATCCCCAACTGTTACGACGGCGAGCCTTACAAGATTACCAAGGAGCTTCTCGACGAAGGACGTAACCATCTTCTTTTGCGCGGTGAAATCCCGCTCGATTGCCCGGTCAGGCTGATCCACGGAACCAACGACGAGGACGTGCCGTGGCAAACGAGCCTGAAGATCGCCGAAAGGCTCCGTTCCCAAGACGTTGAAACGCTGTTCGTCAAGAACGGCGACCACCGGCTTTCCGAGCCCGAAGACCTGAACCGGCTTTGCCGAACCGTCGGGCGATTGCTGGATCAGTTGTAGGTCCAACGCCTAACCCTCTTCGAGGATCGCCCTAAGCCCAGCCCGGTAATCGGGATAGAACAACGACACGCCGAGTTCTTCCTTGATGCGCCGGTTGTCGACCAGGCGGTTATCGCGCCAGAACGACAACGCCATTTCCGACATTTCCTTTTCCGCCTCGGCGAAGGGCTGGAGGGGCGGCGGGTCCATACCCAGAAGCTCCCAGGCAAAGGCGGTTACGTCGGCGGCGGCGGCCGGTTCGTCGTCACAGACGTTATAGACGGCGCCGGGATCGGGCCGGTCCATCGATGCTTTGAGGACCTGGGCGATATCATCGACGTGAATGCGTGAAAACATATGCCCCGGTTTGTCGATCCGTTTGGCCCGGCCGGCCCTGACCTGATCCAGGGCGCTACGTCCGGGGCCGTAGATTCCGGCAAGCCGGAAAACGTGGACCGGCAGTCGATGATCGCTTGCCAGCGCCAACCAGGCGGCCTCGGCTTCGGTCCGGTAGCGGCCGCGGTCCGACGTAGGGTTGACGTCCGAGTCCTCGCTCACCGGTTTGCCGCCCGTATCGCCATAGACGCCGGTCGAAGAAAGGTATCCCACCCAGGACACCCCCTCCATGGCTTCGATGTCGCTTCCATGACGGGCCAGTACCGGGTCGCCGTTTTCATCTGGCGGAACGGAACCGAGCAAATGGGTGGCGCCGGAAAGGGCCGACGGGGCGTCGGCCAAGGGCCGGTCAGGGCCGAAAATTACAGCGTTGATGCCCAAGGCCGTTAGTTCCGCCTGCCGGTCTGGCGACTGGCACGTGCCGGCGACGATCCAGCCCTCGGCCAACAGCTGCCGCGCTAACCGCCCGGCGCTATAGCCAAGCCCGAAGCAAAACAGCCGTGGTTTTGAGTCTGGTACCGTCATGGATTCTCCTTTTGGCTCTTCCAAACCGCCCCTTCGATTCCTTGATAAAAATGCGTTATAGATGCCGGGGCAAGAGACAACCCATCCGAGCCGCCTTTTGATAGCCTGGGGGACAAAGCTTGAAAGCCAAGATTCTCCGAACCGACGCTGAACTTTTCATCATCGAGCAATACCTGGATGAGCTTGCTGCCGTCGCCGACGTGGTGACGACGCAGAGCACCGACGAGGATGCCTTGGCCCTGGAAGCCACCGACGCCGAGATCATCCTCACGTGCTACACCGCCATTACCGAAAAAGTAATCGAGGCGGCGAAAAACCTGAAAGGCATCGTCAAATACGGCGTCGGCACCGATGCCATCGACATCGAAGCGGCAACCCAACGGGGCGTGATGGTGATCAACTGCCCCGATTACGGATCGGATACCGTGGCCGACCACGCCTTTGCCCTGTTGATCGCCCTGGCCCGGCGGATTCCGGTTCTCGACCGGGTGATGCAGGAAAACGCCTGGGCCTGGCCGGCGGCGGAATACCTGGGCGTCGACCTTTCGGGCAAGACCATCGGCCTTGTCGGTTTCGGCCGCATCGGCCGGTGCATAGCGCGCCGCGCCGAAGGGTTTTCGATGACCCGGCTGGCCACCGATCCTTATGTGGATTTCGCAATCTTCGACGAGTATGGGGTTCAATCCGCTGGTTTGGACGAAATGCTGGAACGGTCCGATTTCGTTTCCATCCACTGCGTGCTGACCCCGGAAACCACGGGTCTGATCGGCGAGGCGGAATTGAAACGGATGAAGGATACGGCGTTTCTGATTGACGTTTCCCGCGGCGCCATCATCGACGAAGGGGCATTGATCCGGGCCCTCGACGAAAACGCGATCGCCGGCGCCGCCTTCGACGTCTTCGCCGACGAACCCCTGGCTCTTGGGTTTCCGCTGCTGGGCCGGGACAATGTGATCCTGACCCCGCATCTGGCCTGGTACACGAAGGAAGCCTTCGAGCGGGTCGAGCGCGACACCCTGGACGGCGTCCGCGATGTGCTTTCCGGCAACCGCCCGAAGAACCTCAAGAACGTCGAGGTTCTGGGTTTCCTTGCAGCGTTTTTTATTTCCCTTGTTCTCCCCTGGAATCCCACGGAAGCACGGGAAATCGACCACGCCCATCAATACAAGGCGTGCATGGCGCTGGCCAAAAAGTCGCCCGAGGAAGCCTTCGAAACGGCCCTCACCTGGCGCGACCTGGGCGGCGGGGACGCCGCCGAACATTGTGTTGCGGCGGCGTTGATCGGCCTTGGGCAATACACCGATGCGGCGGGACGAATGGAAACGCTTGCCGGCAAGGCGAAGCAAAACTCGTCGGTCAAGGCCGGGCTCCTGGCCCACGCGGCCCAGGCCTGGCTTCTGGCGGACCAGGCCGCCCGGGCCGAGGCGGTGTTGATGGCGGCCTTGAAGCTGACTCCCGAGGACAGCGCTCTTTTTGTCGACCGCGCCCAGGCGCGGGCGGCGTTGAAGGATTTTAAGGGCGCCCTCGAAGACCTGAACCATGCCATCGCCCGCGAAGACCGCCGCGCCGACGCCTATGTCTTCCGCGCCGCCACATATCGGTTTCTCGATAAACCGGAGCTTGCCCTTGCCGATGTGGAGCGTGCGCTGGCCCTCGCCCCCACACATGCCGAGGGGCTTTTGGAGCGAGGGATTCTTAGGCGTCTTCGTCAAGACAACGACGGCGCCCGGCAGGATTGGCTTCGCGTTCTTCGCCTGGCGCCGAAAAGCAGGGCCGCCGACGCGTCTAGGCGGAACCTCGAAAAAATGGACGTCAAACCGGACGAGCCCCAAAGATGAAACGTCCCCCGGCCGCGAAGGGCGGGCGGCGAAAAGGCGTTCGGATATCATCAGAAATCCAGGTTGGCGTAGTGCCGTTGCGGGGGCGCGCCAGGGACGTTGTCTTCCAACAAGGCCCGGAAGCTCGGCCGGGACTTGACCCTGGCGTACCAGTCCTTTGCCTCCTCGTGTTCCTTCCAAGGCACGTCCCCTAAGTAATCGATGGTCGACAAATGTGCCGCCGCCGTAATATCGGCCAGCGAAAACGTATCGCCGGCCAGCCAGATTCGGCGTTCGGTCAGATACCCGATGTAATCCAGATGGTGATGGATGTTGGCGTGCCCGGCGCGGACGGCCTTTGAATTCGGGGCGCCCTGGCCCAACAGCCGCTTCATCATTTTTTCCCCGACCAGGTTTTCCGTCACTTCGCCGTCGAATTTTCCGTCGAACCAATGGACCAGGCGGCGCACCTCGGCCCGCCCAAGGGCCTGGCGGCCGATCAAGGGCGGATCCGGGTGGACCTCGTCCAGGAACTCGCAGATGGCGTTGCTCCCGGAAAGGGCCGAGCCGTCCGATTCGACCAGGACCGGCACGTCGCCCGCGGGGTTGAGGGCCAGGAACTCGTCGCGGCGCTCCCAGATGTATTCGGCCCGCAGTTCAAAATCGAGCCCCTTTTCCAGAAGCGCGACTCTTACCTTTCGGCAATCGGGGGATAACCAGAGGTGATAAAGAACGCGCATTAACGATACCCTATACCGTATTACCTAATATTCGATTACGGGCCCCGGAAACAGCGAAACCCCCAAAAGTCTCAAGAAATAAGGTGTTTTTGAATGTTAGCTCTCTAAAATGTGATCCAAGTTTAAGTGACAGGCTGCGCCCCCGCGGGGTATGCAAAGGGTCTTGTAATCGCCCGGCGAGGGCACACATTCTTATGGGAACTTTCGCCCGCCCGCCTGCCCGACATTGAAAACCGGAGGGTAAAAACACCGCCATGCTGGTTAAATTTTCCAAGGCTTCCGAGGTCAAACCGTCCGAGATCACGTCTAAGGCGTTCTACCTGG
>PTLK01000120.1 GCA_002938075.1 Alphaproteobacteria bacterium MarineAlpha3_Bin3 | reverse complement strand
TATCCCGGTTCGAACCCCGCCTGGCGCTTTCCGGCGGTCCCGACGGGCTGACAAGCTACCGGTCCCTGGCGCCCCAAATCGGCCCCTTGCTGGCGCCCGGCGGCGGCGCCTTTTTCGAGACCGGCGCCGCCCAGGCCGGGGCCGTGAGCGCCCTTTTTGATGACCACGGCCTCGCCGTCGTTTGTGTCCATGATGACCTTTGCGGCCGCCCCCGTGTGGTCGAAGTGCAACAGGTTACGGATAAATAACGCCAATAAACCGAAAAAAAGGTTGGAAAGAAGCCCGCTACCGACTACCTTGCTTGTGTGAACAGCTTTTGAGCTTTAAGAGGGGTCCACGCCTTAGGGCGGAGTTGTTCACTTAATTTTCCCCATGGTGTGCCGGTTCTCTGATTTGCATTTTTGCACTTGGCAGAGTCGGTTGTGACGGCCCAGACCGATAGCTGGGCCCTCGCGGGGCGGGGAATAAATGAAAGCCTTAAAAAGTCAAAGATAAGATGAAACAAGGTTCCAATAACAGACGCTCGCGTTCCCGCGGTGGCGGCAAGCGCCATTCCGGGGGCCGGAACAACAACTTCGAAAGCCACGGCCCCGAGGTCAAGATTCGCGGCACCGCGCAGCAGGTTCAGGAAAAATACCTGGCCCTGGCCCGCGACGCCAATGTCTCGGGCGACCGGATATCGGCGGAGGCTTTCTTACAGTTCGCCGAACACTATTACCGGATATCCAACCCCGAAGTCGGCAATGGAGCCGGCAAGGGCCAGAATCGCGACGGCAAGAAACAATCGCCGTCCGCGCCTCAGCCCGCCGATCAGGCCCCACAGGCCGCCCCCGCCGAAGCCCAGGTCATCGACACCACGACCGCGGCCCTGGCGGCGGTGGCCGATCCGGAAAGCGTCGAGGCCGAAAAGCCGCAGGCGGTCGAAGTCATCGCCGACGGCAAGACCGAACCGGCGGCCTGACGAAGCTGTTTGCCGTTATCCTCTGTTCAATCAGGTGAGACCAAACGATCCCCGGCGGCGACCCGGCCGGCGGCTGTGACGCACCCGTAAACGCCTAAGTCCACATGGCCGAAGCCGCGTTGCAGGTCCTTCGGGATGTTGAGGTCGCGGTCGGCGGTTTCGGGATCGACGTTGGTCGCCGCGCAGCGATCGATGCGCTGGGTGATTTCCAACCTCGCGCCGCCGATGGCGATCTCACGGCCCAGCCAATCAAATTCGGCCCACGGGTCCAGCCCTTCGAGATAGATATTGCCGCGAAAGCGTGCCGGGTTGATGGGCTTGCCGGTGACCCGTTCCAGGTCCTTGACGCTGGCCAGGTTGATGATCGACACCACGGCCGATGGGTGGTCGCTGAGCACGTTGCCATCCGCCGCCTCGACCAGCTTCGGCCGTCCGCGCGCGCCCTCGCCCATGAAGGCGGCGAAGAACTCCTCGATCATGGCGCGGCCGACGGGGATGGTGACGTCGCCGCGGGCGACCTGTTTGCCGCCCCGCTCGACGGTCAGAATGCCGCTGTCGGCATCGAACCGGGTCCGCAGCTTGGCCAGCTTTTTCTGGTTGATCAGCGACAGGAAACTGGTCTTCGGCAGCCAGCCGATGCGAGGCCCATCGACGGGGGTCGAGCCCAGGGCGAGCGCGAAGCGCCGGTCGTGGGGCAGGGGTTCCCCCGGGGCCAGCTCGACCTCGGGGAGGGTCTCCGCCGACAGCCCTTTCAGGGGGTAGCGGCAGATTTTGGCGACGGTCACGGCCATGCCCCGAACATTGCCCTTCGGGCGGCCTAAGTCAACGCCCCAAGCCCTTGTGCCGAAAGCCTTTTGGTCCATATTTAGGGGTACCGGGTCATCAACCTGAGAGGCTTTCCCAGGGCCCGCCTTTGAAGGGGGCAGGGAAGACCGTCACGGCAAGGGTTTTTGAGGCATGGAATTCGACAACTTCACCGAGCGCGCGCGCGGCTTCATCCAGTCGGCCCAGACCCTGGCGCTGCGCTCCAATCATCAGCAACTGACACCGCTGCATCTCCTGAAATGTCTTCTCGAGGATACCGACGGCCTAGCGGCTAAACTCATCAACGCCGCCGGCGGCGACGCCAAGCAGGCGCTCATCAACACCGAGGCCGAACTCAAGAAACTGCCGAAGGTCGAAGGCACCGGCACCCCGCAGACGCACCTGGCCCCGGAAACGGCGCGGCTGTTCGAGCAGGCCGAGAAAATCGCCGAGAAATCGGGCGACAGCTTCGTCACCTCCGAGAAGCTGCTGCTGGCGATAACCATGGCCGCCGGCACGCCCGCTGCCAAGGCGGTCACCGATGCCGGGATGACGGCTGAGGCGCTGAACAAGGCGATTGTCGAGTTCCGCCAGGGCCGGACCGCGGATAACCGCAACGCCGAGGACAACTACGAGGCGCTGAAAAAATACGCCCGCGACCTGACCGACGCCGCCCGCGACGGCAAGATCGATCCCGTTATCGGCCGCGACGAGGAAATCCGAAGGACCATTCAGGTTCTGTCCCGCCGCACCAAGAACAACCCGGTCCTCATCGGCGAACCCGGCGTCGGCAAGACCGCCATCGTCGAGGGGCTGGCGATGCGCATCGTGCAGGGCGACGTGCCGGAAAACCTTAGAACTAAGCGCCTGATGGCGCTCGACCTGGGGGCGTTGGTCGCCGGGGCCAAGTTCCGGGGTGAGTTCGAGGAACGCTTGAAGGCGGTGCTGGCCGAAGTCACGGCGTCCGATGGCGAAGTCATCGTGTTCATCGACGAGATGCACACCATCGTTGGCGCCGGCGCGGCCGAGGGCTCCATGGACGCGTCGAACCTGTTGAAGCCGGCCCTTGCCCGGGGCGAGATGCACTGCGTCGGCGCGACGACGTTGGACGACTACCGCAAGCACGTGGAAAAGGATGCCGCCTTGGCAAGGCGCTTCCAGCCGGTGTTCGTCGCCGAGCCGACGGTCGAGGACACGATCTCGATCCTGCGCGGCATCAAGGAGAAATACGAGCTCCACCACGGGATTCGCATCCAGGACGCCGCCCTGGTGTCGGCGGCGACGCTGTCGAACCGCTATATCTCGGACCGCTTCCTGCCCGACAAGGCCATCGACCTGATGGACGAGGCGGCCTCAAGGCTACGCATGGAGGTCGATTCCAAGCCCGAGGAGATCGACGAGCTCGACCGCCGCATCATCCAATTGAAGATCGAGCGCGAGGCCCTCAAGAAAGAGAGCGACAAGGCGTCCAAGGACCGGCTGAAGAAGCTGGAGAAGGAGCTCAAGGGACTGGAGGAGAACTCCGCGAAGCTGACCGAACAATGGGAGGCGGAAAAAGGCGCCTTGGCCTCCGTCACCAAGGTCAAGGAAGAGCTCGACCGGGCCCGCATCGCCCACGAAAGGGCGATGCGCGAAGGCAAGTTCGAGGACGCCGGCGAGCTGCAATACGACCTCATCCCGCGCCTCGAGGCCGAAATCGCCAAGTCCGAGGGCGCCGATCACGCCGATAATGACCTGATGGTCGAGGAAGCCGTCACGTCGGAGCACGTGGCCGCGATCGTGTCGCGCTGGACCGGCATCCCGGTCGACAAGATGCTGGAGGGCGAGCGCGAGAAGCTTTTGCACATGGAGGCCAGCCTGCGCGCCCGCGTCATCGGCCAGGAAGAGGCCCTGGAGGTGGTCTCGGACGCTGTTCGCCGCGCCCGGGCCGGGCTTCAGGACACCTCGCGGCCGATCGGCTCGTTCATGTTCTTAGGGCCCACCGGCGTCGGCAAGACCGAGCTGTGCAAGGCGCTGGCCGAGTTCCTGTTCGACGACGAGGCGGCCATGGTCCGCGTCGATATGTCCGAATACATGGAAAAACACGCCGTCGCGCGGCTGATTGGCGCCCCGCCGGGCTACATCGGCTATGACGAAGGCGGGGCGCTCACCGAGGCCGTCCGGCGGCGGCCCTATCAACTGGTGCTGTTCGACGAGATCGAAAAGGCCCACCCGGAAGTCTTCAACATCCTCTTGCAGGTGCTCGACGATGGCCGTTTGACTGACGGCCACGGCCGCACGATCGATTTCCGCAATACCCTCATCGTCATGACGTCGAACCTCGGCGGCGACATCCTGGCGGCCCAGGAGGAAGGACACGATTCGGGGGAGGTTCGCGAAGAGGTGATGGCGGTGGTCCGTTCAGCCTTCAGGCCCGAGTTCCTCAACCGGCTCGACGAGACGGTGCTGTTCCACCGCCTGTTCCGCGAGCACATGGACGCCATCGTCGACATTCAGCTAGGCCACTTGCGCCGGTTGCTGGCCGAGCGCCACATCACGCTGATGCTCGATAAAGCGGCCGCCGCCTGGCTCGCCGATCAGGGCTACGACCCGGTCTACGGCGCCAGGCCCTTGAAACGGGTCATCCAGCGCTCGCTGCAGAACCCCCTTGCCGGGCTGATCCTGGCCGGCAAGGTCGCCGACGGCGAACAGGTCAAGGTCTCGGCCGGCAAGGACGGCCTGACCATCAACGGGGTGAAGGCGGCGGCTTAGGGATTCTGGACGTCCCTCGTCCTCCTTTCTCCGCCCGCCGTAGCGGGCTTCGCGAAGGCGGGTCGAGATGCTTCGCCCCCCGGGACGAAGGGTGCCCCGCGCGGGAATTGGAGGGGATTGGTTTTTTTCAAAATACTAGCTAAGTCAAATAAACTAAGTTTAGTTTATGGGAATCCGCCATGACCCTGACCACCATCCATGCCGCCAAGACCCATCTGTCGCGGTTGATCCAGCGGGCGTGTAACGGCGAGGACTTCGTCATCGCCCGCGGCAAGACGCCCCTGGTCCACCTCGTGCCCGTCGACGCGCCCGAACAGGGCCGCCGGTTTGGGGCCCTCAGCGGCAAGGCCAGGGTGGACGATGCCTTCTTCGAGCCCCTGCCGGTGGACGAACTCGACGCCTGGAATCAATGAACGGAGCGGGGTGAGTTCATGCAGGCCCTCCTCGACACCCATGCGCTGCTGTGGTGGCTGGACGGCGACAAGCGGCTGTCGGAACCGGCCCGCGATTTCATCGGCGAGGAGGCGAACACCGTCTTCGTCAGCGCCGCCTCGGCCTGGGAAATCCCCACCAAGGTCCGCATCGGAAAACTTCCCGGCGCCGTTGAGGCGGCCGCCGGCCTGGCCGCCGCGGTCACCTCGCAGGGATTCACCGAACTGCCGATCAGCATCACGGACGGCACCCGGGCCGGAAGCCTGCCGGGGCCGCTCCGGGACCCCTTCGACCGCATGCTCATCGCCCAGGCCCAGGCCCTCGGCGTGGCCCTGATCAGCAACGACAAGGTGTTCGACGATTACGCCATCCGGCGGCTGTGGTAGGGAACATGCCCATCAACGGCCCGGTTCGCCCGCCCGCCCCGTTGACCAGCGTTGCCGGGGCGTGACAGTATGAGCCGTCCGATTTTTTTGGAGGGAGTTCGTCATGCCGTCCAAACACCGCCTTAACCCAATCATCGCTTGTCTGTCGTATGTCTTCGCCGCCGTTCTCGTTGCCGGGGGCGCCCCCGGGAGCGCTTCGGCAGCGCCGCAGATCGTCGCCGCCGTTCCGACCGGCGAAGAGGTGGAGCTGACCTGCGCCGACGGCGGCTGTTCGGCCGAATTTTCCACCATCTGCCTGCAACAAAGCCGCACGCCGCCGTCCCGGGACACGGCCTATGGCCTGCATGGCCCGGAACGGGCCGCCATCGCCTTCACCGGC
This sequence comes from Alphaproteobacteria bacterium MarineAlpha3_Bin3, assembly GCA_002938075.1. Lineage (GTDB taxonomy): Bacteria > Pseudomonadota > Alphaproteobacteria > Rhodospirillales > Casp-alpha2 > Casp-alpha2. The sequence continues at coordinate 664 of PTLK01000120.1, read as the reverse complement.
ACCCGCCGGGACGGCTCCGAGGTGGCGCTGGCCCCGGAGCTGCTGCGCTTCGACAGCTTTCGCGGCCATTCGGCATTCAAGTTTTCGGTGCTCTCGGCGTTGCTGAAGAAACGCGGCCTGACCCGGCTGACGGTGAAGGTCGAACGTTTGGCGATGCTGCTGCCGGTGCCCGAGGCCGGCGATCCGAAACCGCAAACCGCCGCCGACGTAGCGCTGGCGCTCAGAGAGGTCAAAACTACCGGCGGGTACTGGGCGGCCCGGAACGGCGAAAACATGGCCATGGTCCGCCTCACCAGCCGGATCATCAACCGGCTGCCGCACAAGGGGTCGATTTCAGCCGCCGAAAGCAAGGCCCTGTGGCAACAAGCGCTGGCCCCGGAAAAGGAACTGACCGGGGAACCGCTGGCGTGGAACCGCCGTTACGTCGATTATTGCCGCGAAAACGCCCTGTTGCCGGGTAGCTTCCCCATGCGCCATTGCCTCGGCAATGCCCACGACTGGTTCCTCAAGGACCTGAACACCGATTACTGGAAGTCGCTGAAGCCGACGAGCTGACGCCTGGGCGCTCCCTAAAGCGTCCGGACCATGATCAGCGCGTCGACGTAACCCTCGGTGGCGTGGTTGAACGCCCCGGGCACGGTGCCAACGGTCTCGAACCCCATCT
>PTLK01000012.1 GCA_002938075.1 Alphaproteobacteria bacterium MarineAlpha3_Bin3 | reverse complement strand
CCTCCATGGAGATGAAGTATTCCTTCATCAATTCCTCGGGTTTCTTGCCGGGTTTGATGTCGGCCATCCTCTGGTTTTGGACGAAGATCTCCTTGAACTTCTGCGCCCCGACCTTGCGGTGGACCTCGAGGACCATTTTGATGTCGTCTTCCTGCAACCCACGGAATCCCGAGCCTTTTTCCCCGGTTTTGCCGGGCTGGCTTTCGTAATGTTCGAGGAACTTGATGGCGTTGGGGAGCTTCAACCCGAGATCGATGACCCTGAGCAGACGGGTCTGATCGACCATGCCGAAATTTTCCGGAAAGTTGTGCTGGATCAGGCGCAGCACCGAAACCTTGAGACCCGAGATCATCCTGACCTCGCTTTGTTCGGCCATCCTGATCAGGATGGCCCTGTCGGTTAACGACAGCTCGTAGAGGTCGGCGTCGTAACGGTTTTTGTAATCGACGAGGAAATCGTCCAGGTCGCCCCAGAAATCATCATCGGCGTCGTCGGTGGGAAGAGCGCTAAGCGAAATCATAATCAGCGACAGCCCCCCGGGGGGGGTTCCTTCCATATCGTTCAAGCGCTTCAACAGCGTGGCGCCGGGGGGTGCTTTCTGCTTGACCATGGTTAAAGCGGGCTTTCTTTACCTTTAAGGCGTGCGAACCGATGTCTTCATGAGACAGTAATACCGGCCCTTCCGGGTTGAGTGAAATAGTATGTTGTCGTGACCTCTATGTCCTGACCCGGCGGGACGGTCCGACGTTTCTTGTTTTGCTCCAAGCGCGGTTAAAGTCCGGTTAAGAAAGGCAGGAAAATTCTCACTTCCAAGGGGACTTCGTGTTGCGGCCCGAACTCTAGCGGCTGTCGGAATCGGGGAAAAGGAAAATCCATTCGGGACTGATATAGTTTACTTGAGGAAAATTCAGGTATTCAGGCCCGGAGGCGTTCGCTTTTGGGGTCGTAAAAAGGCGACAGCGACGCCCGGGCGGGGCACCGGAGGCCGGCAACTTCGATTTCAAACGACCCGGCGGCAATGAAATCGGCGTCGAGCACGCCTTCGTGCTCGACATAGCCGAGCCCGACGGCCCCACCGAGCGTGTGGCCGTACATGGCCGAGGTGACATAGCCGGTGATTTTGCCGTCCCGCAAGATCGGCTCGCGGCCGTAAAGCAGCGGTTCCGGGTCATCGAGGATGAACTGGACCAGGCGGCGGGAGAGGCCTTTTTGGCGTTGGCGCGACAACGCATCGCGGCCGATGAAACCGCCCGCCTTGTCCCAGGCGACGGCAAAACCGAGGCCCGCCTCCAGGGCCGTATCCTGATCGCCGATGTCATGGCCCCAGGCCCGGTACGCCTTCTCGATCCGCAGCGACTGCATGGCGTGCATGCCGGCCGGGACCAGGCCGTGGGCCTCCCCGGCCTGGGCGACGGCGTCGAAGACGCCTGTGGCCGCCTTGGTGGGGATATAGAGCTCCCAACCCAGCTCGCCAACGTAGGAAATCCGCGAAGCGCGGATCTTGCCGCCGCCGATCTCGATTTCCCGGGATGCACCGAACGGGAAAGCGCCGTTGGACAAATCCCCGTCCGTCAATCCCTGCAACAGGTCGCGGGCCTTGGGCCCCATGACCCCGAGGACGGCCAGGGTTTCGGTAACGTCGGTGAGTTGGGCGTCCAAGCCTTCCGGGATATGGCTGGCCAACCAGTGGAAGTCGCGGACCTGGGACGCCGCTCCGGTGACGATCAGGTAGCGGTCCTCGGCCTCGCGGGTGACGGTGAGGTCGGCCTCGATTCCGCCCCTTTCGTTCAGCCATTGGGTATAGACGATACGGCCGGGCTCGACGGCGACGTCATTGGCCGAGACCTGGTTGAGCACTTCCTCGGCGCCGGGGCCTTGGAGCCGGAACTTGGCGAACGAGGTCTGGTCGAACAGGCCGACATTCTCTCTTACCGCCCGGTGTTCGGCGGCGGAATGATCGAACCAGTTCTGACGGCTGAAGCTGTAGACGTATTCCGATTTCACGCCTTCGGGCGCGTACCAGTTGGGGCGCTCCCACCCCTGGGCCTCGCCGAAGCACGCGCCACGTCCGGCCAGGCGATCGTAAAACGGCGATTTGCGGATGCCCCGGGCGGTCCGGTACTGGTGAAACGGCCAGTGCACGGCATAGAGCCGCCCCAGGGTCTCGGTGACGCGCTCACGGAGGTATTCCGGGTCGGCCTGGAACGGCAGGGCGCGGCGGATATCGACGGTTCCGAGGTCCATCGTTGGGTGCCCGTCCCGCATCCATTCGGCCAGCGCCAAGCCGATGCCGCCGGCCGACTGGATGCCGATAGAGTTGAGCCCGGCGGCGACGAACAGCCCCTCCAGCCCCGGCGCCTCGCCCAGGTAATAGCGGTTGTCGGGGGTGAAGCTTTCGGGTCCGCAGAAAAAGGTCTGAATGCCGGCGCTTTCCAACGCCGGTATGCGGTGGAGCGCCTTTTCCAGGATCGGCTCGAAATGATCGAAATCGTCGGGTAACTGGTCGAAGCAGAAATCTTCGGGGATGCCGTCCATGCCCCAGGGCTTGGCCTCGGGCTCGAACGCCCCCAGCAGTATCTTGCCGGCGTCTTCCTTGTAGTAGGCACAGGCGTCGTAATCCCGGCACACCGGCAAATCGGGGGTCACGCCGTCGAAGGGTTCGGTCAGAATGTAGAAATGCTCGCACGCGTGCAGCGGCACGTTGACGCCGGCGGCGGCCGCCAGTTCCCGCGTCCACATGCCGGCCGCGGCGACGACGTAGGGCGCAGCGATGGTGCCGGCCTCGGTTTCGACGCCGGTGACCCGGCCCCCGGTTTGGGTGATGCCCAAGACCTTGGTGTCCTCGAAAATCCCGACGCCGCCGTTTCGCGCCCCTTTCGCCAGCGCCATGGTCACGTCGGTGGGGTTGGCCTGGCCGTCGGTGGGAACGAAGATGCCGCCAAGCACGTCATCGACGGTGATCAGCGGATAAAGCTCCTTGCATTCCTTAGGCCCGATGACGTCGACCCGAAGCCCGAACACCTTGGCCATGTCGGCGCGGCGCTTCAGGTCTTCCAGGCGGCCCTCGGTGGTGGCGATGGTAAGCGAGCCGTTCTGCTTGTAGCCCGTAGCCTGGCCGGTTTCGTCCTCAAGGCCCAGATAAAGCTCGGCCGTGTACTTGGCCAGCTTGGTCATGTCCTGGTTGTCGCGGAGCTGCCCGATCAGCCCGGCGGCGTGCCAGGTCGTACCCGAGGTCAGCTTCTTGCGTTCCAGCAGAACCACGTCGGACCAGCCGATCTTGGCCAGGTGGTAGGCGACGGAGCATCCGATGACGCCGCCGCCGATGATGACGGCCTGGGCTTTCCTGGGCGGGCTTTTGGGCAACGGGTCTGTCTCCGAATATTGCGGTGAGATAAGCCATAGAAACGCGGGTGACGGGCCCGGCGCAACCGTTATAATCGCCGCCGATGTTCGAACTGTGGATTCCCCTCACCGTCGCCGCCGCTTTCTTCCAGAACCTGCGCTCGGCGCTGCAAAAGCACCTGAAAGCGCATTTGTCGACGGCAGGCGCGACCTACGTGCGGTTTCTCTATGCCTGGCCGTTCGCGGTGTTTTACGTCTGGGGCTTGGTCGAATTCGGCGGCTACGCGGTGCCTGCGGTCAGCAGAAAGTTCCTGATCTATTGTTTCTTAGGGGGATTGTCGCAGATCATCTTCACGTTTTTGCTGATCTGGCTGTTCTCGATCAAGAACTTCGCCGTCGGCACGACGTATTCGAAGACCGATACCGCACAGGTGGCGATCCTGGGGCTGTTGATCCTGGGAGATACCCTGAGCGCCGTCGCGGCCCTCGCCATCGCCATTGGCCTGATCGGCGTCATGGCGCTGTCCATGGCCGAGACCCACATCTCGGCCCGCAACCTGATCACCGGCTTGGGGGAAAAACCGACCGTGATCGGGCTTGTCTGCGGCGCCTTCCTGGGCGCGTCGGTGGTCTTTTACCGGGGCGGAGCACTGTCGCTGGGCGGCGACGGCTTCATCATCCAGGCGGCGTTCACGCTCGCCGTCTCGGTGGTCATGCAGACGGTGATGATGGGCGCCTATCTGGCAGTCCGTGAACGCGACCAGCTAAGGGCCGTCATCGTCCACTGGCGGCCGTCGCTGTTGGTGGGGGTGGCGGGCGTATTGGCGTCGATCTTCTGGTTTTCCGCTTTTACGCTCCAGAACGCGGCCTATGTGCGCGCCCTCGGGCAGATCGAGCTGATCTTCACCTTCATCGCCTCGGTGGTTTTCTTCCGCGAAAAGATAAACAAACTGGAATTCGCCGGCATCATCTTCATCACCGGCGGCATTTTGATCCTGGTGGTTGCGGGTTGATCGGGCGCCGAGGGAAGCCGGGGGCTATTTGTCCTTGGAATCCATCCAGATCGTCACTGGCCCGTCGTTGACCAGGCTGACCGCCATTGGGGAGCGGAATTTCCCGGTCCGCACCGGCACCCCCTCGGCGGCCAGTTGCCGGCAGAAATATTGATAATGCTTTTCCGCCATCTCGGGTTCGGCGGCGGCGGAAAAGCCGGGCCGGTTGCCTTTGCGCCAGATGGCGGCGAGGGTGAACTGGCTGATGACCAGGGCTTCGCCACCGACGTCGAGGACCGAAAGGTTGCTCTTGCCGTCCGAGTCGGCGAACAGCCGCATGTTGGCGATCTTGCGGGCGAAGAAATCGGCGTCCGCTTCGGTATCTTCCTTATCCGTGCACACCAGCACCACCAGCCCCGGCCCGATCGCCGACAACACCTCTCCATCGAGGCTGACACTGGCTTCGCTGACCCGTTGCAACAGCGCTTTCACGGTCGATCTCCCCCGCCCGGGCGGACCGTCTCCCCGGGGCCCCTAGTGCTCGGCGCCGCTTTTGAAGTGGAACTGGGTGCCGGCGCGGATGCCCGACGGCCAGCGCGCGGTAATGGTCTTGAGCCGCGTATAGAACCGCACCCCTTCCATGCCGTGGACGTAGTGATCGCCGAACAGCGAGCGCTTCCAGCCGCCGAAGCTGTGATAGGCGACGGGGACCGGGATCGGCAGGTTGACGCCGACCATGCCGATCCTGGCCCGGCTGGCGAAGTCCCTGGCCGCGTCGCCGTCGCGGGTGAAGATGGCGGTGCCGTTGCCGTATTCATGCTCGTTGACCATTTGGATCGCGTGTTCGTAATCGTCGGCGCGGACGACGGAAAGCACGGGCCCGAAAATCTCGTCGGTGTAGATGGACATGTCCGTGCTCACCCGGTCGAACAGGCAGCCGCCGAGAAAAAAGCCGTCCTCGTATCCCTGCAGCGAAATGTCGCGCCCGTCCACCACCAGCTCTGCGCCCGCCGCGATGCCTTCGTCGATATAGCCGAGAATCCTGTCCAGGCTTTCGCGGGTGACGATGGGCCCCATTTCCGACGCCGCGTCCGTATAGGGGCCGACTTTTAGCGCCTGCACCTTGGGCGCCAGGCGCCTGACCAATTCGTCGCCCGTCTCTTGGCCGATGGTGACGGCGACCGAGATCGCCATGCAGCGTTCGCCGGCGGAGCCATAGGCGGCGCCCATGGCGGCGTCCACGGTCTGGTCCATGTCGGCGTCGGGCAGCACGATCATGTGGTTCTTGGCCCCGCAAAGGGCCTGCACCCTCTTGCCGTGCTTGCAGCCGGTCTCGTAGATGTATTGGCCGATGGCGGTCGAGCCGACGAAGCTGACGGCGGCGACGGTGGGGTTGCTCAACAGTTCATCGACGGCTTCCTTGTCGCCGTTGACGACGTTGAGGCAGCCCTTGGGCAAACCCGCCTCGATCATCAGCTCAGCCAGCCGGAGCCCGCAGGACGGGTCTTTTTCCGACGGCTTGAGGACGAAGGTGTTGCCGCAGGCCAGTGCCACCGGGAACATCCACATGGGCACCATGGCCGGAAAGTTGAAAGGCGTGATCCCGGCGCAGACGCCGACCGGCTGGCGCATGGTAAAGGTATCGACACCGGACGCCACGCCTTCCGAATACTCGCCCTTGAGCAGATGCGGGATGCCACAGGCGAATTCCACCACCTCCAGCCCGCGGGTGACGGAGCCCTTGGCGTCGGGAACGGTCTTGCCGTGTTCGCTGGACAGCAATTCCGCCAGCTCGTCGATGTTTTCCAACAACAGCTCCCGGAACCTGAAAATCACCTGAGCGCGCTTCGCCGGCGGCGTCGCCGACCATTCGGGCAAGGCCTTCTCGGCGGCGGCAATGGCCTTTTTCGTCTCGTCCGCGGATGCCAAAGGCACCCGTTTGCTTACCTCGCCGGTGGCCGGGTTGTAGACGTCGCCGAAGCGCCCGCTTTTACCCTTGACCAACTTGCCGTCCATGTAGTGGTGCAGTTCCCGGGTCATGGTTAAATCTCCGCCAGCTTCTCCCTGAGCATCTCGACGATCTCGTCGATGTGTTCCTTCTCGGCGATCAACGGCGGCGCGACGATGCCGGTGTCGGCGGTGAACTTCACGTGCAGGCCGTTCCAGAACAGGTCTTTCTGGATTTGCGTGCCGCGCGCCCCCGGAACCTCCCCGCCCGCCACGTCGATGGCGGCGATCATACCGTAGCCCCGGATGTCGGTGACCGCGCTTAAATCCCGGAGCGAAAACACCTTATCGAGGAAATAGGGCGACAGTTCCTCGGCCCGTTCGAACAGGCCTTCTTTCTCGTAGATTTGCAGCGTCGCTAGCCCCGCCGCGCAGGCCACCGGATGGGCCGAATAGGTATAGCCGTGGAAAAGCTCGATGGCGTTTTCCGGGGCGGCATTGACGACGGTATCGTAAATTTCGTCCTTGACCGCGACCGCCCCCATCGGCACGGCGCCGTTGGTCAACGCCTTGGCCATGGTGATGATGTCCGGCGTGACGCCGAAGGACTGGGCCGCGAACGCCTTGCCAGTGCGCCCGAAGCCGCAGATCACCTCGTCGAAGACCAGCACAATGCCATGGGTGTCGCAGATTTCCCTGAGCCGCTCCAGATACCCCTTGGGCGGCACCAGAACCCCGGTGGACCCGGCGATGGGCTCGACGAAGCACGCCGCGATGGTCGTGCCGCCATAGGTCTGGGCAAACCGGTCGAGGTCGTCGGCCAGATAGGCGCCGGTTTCCGGCTGGCCCTTGGTGAACCGGTTTTCCTCCAGCCAGGTGTGGCGCATGTGGACGATATTGGACATCAAGCCGGAAAAGGTTTCGCGGTTCTTGACCATGCCGCTGAGGCTGGTGCCGCCGATGTTGACGCCGTGATACGCCCGCTCGCGGGAAACGAAGCGGGTACGCTGCCCCTCGCCCCGGGCGCGGTGATAGGCCATGGCGATCTTCAGCGCTGTATCGACGGCCTCGGAGCCGGAATTGGTGAAGAATACGTGGTCGAGGCCGTCGGGCGTCAGCTTCGAGATCTTGTCGGCGAGCTCGAACGACGCCGGGTGGCCCGACTGGAACGGGGCGACGAAATCCATTTCCTTGATCTGTTTGTGCACCGCGTCGGCGATCTCGGGCCGGCAGTGGCCGGCGGCGGAGCAGAACAACCCCGACGATCCGTCCAGAATTTTGCCGCCCTTGTGGTCCCAGTAATGGACGCCTTGGCCGCGGACGACGAGCCGGGGATCGGCCTTGAAGTCCCGGTTGCCGGTAAACGGCATCCAGTGTTTTTCCAGCGTATTGGCGGTGTATTGCATGGGGGTCCTCCCGGTATCGAACGGTCTGTCGTTGGCATAATTATGACAGGCCCGAACCTTGTCTGCACCCAGTAAACCCCCTAGTCTTCGGCAAAAGAAACACCCTAAACTCGCTTAAGGGAGCCCCCCCATGACCCGCATGACCACCGAGGAAGCCTTTGTGAAGGTCCTACAGATGCATGGCATTGAACATGCGTTCGGGATCATCGGTTCGGCGTTCATGCCAATTTCCGATTTATTCCCGAAAGCCGGCATCACATTCTGGGATGTGGCGCATGAGGTGAACGGCGGATTGATTTGTGACGGCTATACGCGAACGACAGGCAAAATCGCCATGGCCATCGCCCAAAACGGTCCGGGGGTTACCAATTTCGTGACGCCGGTCAAAACCGCCTATTGGAACCACACGCCGATGCTGCTGGTGACGCCCCAGGCGGCCAACAAGACAATCGGACAAGGCGGCTTCCAGGAAGTGGAGCAAATGGCTCTGTTCCGGGACATGGTCTGCTACCAGGAAGAGGTTCGCAATCCGTCCCGGATGGCGGAGGTCCTCAATCGCGTCATCGAAAAATCGATCCGCGGTTCGGCGCCGGCGCAGATCAACGTGCCCCGCGATTTCTGGACGCAAGTGATCGACATTGATCTTCCCCAGATCGTTCGAATCGAACGGCCCGCGGGTGGAACCGAGGCCATTGCCGAGGCCGCCAAACTATTGTCTGAGGCTAAATTTCCCGTGATCCTGTCCGGTGCCGGGGTCGTCATCGGCGATGCCATTGCTGACTGCGTCGCCCTTGCCGAACGGCTGGATGCGCCCGTTTGCAGTGGCTACCAACACAACGACAGCTTTCCGGGCTCTCACGCCCTGGCTTGCGGACCCTTGGGGTACAATGGCTCCAAGGCGGCAATGGAATTGATTGCCCAGGCCGACGTGGTTCTGGCGTTGGGAACAAGGCTTAATCCGTTCTCGACCTTGCCGGGTTACGGCATCGATTATTGGCCGCAAGACGCGGCGATCATTCAGGTCGACATTAACGCTGACCGGATTGGTTTGACGAAAAAGGTAACGGTGGGTATTTGCGGTGACGCAAAATTGGCGGCCCGGCGGATATTGGAGCGACTCTCCTCAAACGCCGGCAACCACGGCCGCGAAGAACGCAAGGCCCTCATCCATCAGACCAAGTCGGCCTGGTTGCAAACGCTCAGCAGCCTGGACCACGAGGAAGACGACCCCGGCACGACCTGGAACGCCGAAGCGCGTGAGCGGGATAAGGACCTGATGTCGCCGCGCATGGCGTGGCGCGCCATCCAGGCCGGTCTCCCGAAAAACGCGATCATTTCCAGCGATATCGGCAACAACTGCGCGATCGGCAATGCCTATCCGACCTTCGAGGAGGGTCGGAAATATTTGTCGCCGGGGCTTTTCGGTCCCTGCGGATATGGCTTCCCGGCTATTATCGGCGCCAAGATCGGCTGCCCGGATACGCCAGTGGTCGGTTTCGCGGGCGACGGCGCGTTTGGCATCTCGATGAACGAAATGACCTCGTGTGGCCGCGAGGAATGGCCGGCCATTACCATGGTCATTTTCCGCAACTACCAATGGGGTGCGGAAAAGCGCAATTCCATCCTTTGGTACGACAACAATTTCGTCGGCACCGAGTTGAATCCGGATTTTAGCTTTGCCAAGGTCGCCGAAGGATGCGGGCTGAAAGGGGTGGCGGTGACCACCCAATCGGAACTCACCTCGGCGCTGAAAGAAGCCTGCGACGCCCAGAAACAGGGCGTGACGACCTTTATCGAGGTCATCCTCAACCAGGAGCTTGGCGAACCCTTCCGCCGCGATGCGATGACGGCGCCGGTCGAAGTCGCGGGTATCGATCCAGACGACATGAAGCCGCAACAGCCTGCCTAATCCACCTAGGCCAAGGCCAACGCGACGACGGCAGTGGCGATGATGTCATCGACGCTGGCGCCGCGCGACAGGTCGGCCACCGGCTTGGCGAACCCTTGCAGAACCGGCCCGACCGCCTGGGCTTGGCCGAAGTACTGGGTCAGCTTGTAGCCGATGTTGCCGGCGTCGAGATCGGGAAAAATCAGCACGTTGGCTTGGCCCGCGACCGGGCTTTTACCCTTCACCTTGTTGGCGGCGACGGCGGCGATGAGGGCGCTGTCGGCCTGGAACTCGCCGTCGATGGCCAGCCCCGGCGCCCGGCACTTGGCGATTTCCAGCCCCCGGGTGACCTTGGCGACCCGTTCGTGGCTGGCGCTTCCCTGGGTCGAAAACGACAGCATCGCCACCCGGGGCTGGTCGCCCAATAGCTTCTCGGCGCTGGCCGCCGACGCCAGGGCGATGTCGGCCAGTTCCTCCGCCGTCGGGTCGATGTTGACGGCGCAGTCGGCGAAGACGAAGGATTTCGGGCCTTGCCCTTGAAAGTCCGGCACCGCGATCAGAAAAAAGCTCGACGGCGTTTCGATGCCGTCCTTGAGCCCAACCGTCAGAAGCCCGGCCTCGATGACCCGGCGCGTTGGGTTGGCGGCGCCGGCGATCATCGCCTCGGCATCACTCAGGCGCACCATCATGCCGGCAAAATAAAGCGGCTTCCTGACCAATCGCCGGGCGACCTTGGCGTCTATCTTCGCGCTTTGGGCCGCGTAGGCTTCGGCGAAACGGTCCAGGTCTTCGCTGGTCTCGGGGTCGATGCAGGAAATGCCGTCGACGGCCCCCGGGCCCAACAGCACCGGCTCGGCGATGCCGTCGTCCTTGAGCCTCCTGGCGGCTTCAAGGATGCGGCCGTCGGCGCCTTCCGGCAGCACCACCCGGCGGGGGCTTTCCTTGGCCTTGGCAATCAAAGGTTGGATCGCGTCCATGGGCCAACCTAATTGTGGCCTCGCGGCTTGTAAACGCCGGGGGGCTTTGACACCATGGCGGACCGGGAGGGACGGCCAAATGACCGACAACGAGGACGAAGGCCGAATCCACCGCGGCCTCAAGGGCGTCTATTTCGAGCGCTCGCCGACCACCTTTATCGACGGCCGCGCCGGGGACCTGCGCTACCGGGGCTATTCGATCCACGACCTGGCCCGGCATTCGACGTTCGAGGAGACGTCGTACCTGCTGCTTCGGGGCGAGTTGCCGACGCAGAGCCAACTCGACGAATTCGATAAGGAGTTGAAGGCGGCGCGAAAATTGCCCGACGAAATCCTCGACCTCATCGCCACTGTCAAGGCGGCCCACCCCATGGACGTGCTCAGGACCGCCGTCTCGGCGCTCGCCGCCTTCGACGACGATGCCGAAGACAAATCGCCCGAGGCGACGCTCAGGAAGGGCATCCGCCTGACCAGCCAGGTGCCGATGATCGTCACCGCGCACCACCATATCCGGGCCGGGGGCGACCCGGTGGCGCCGGATATGAACTTAAGCCACGCCGCCAACTTCCTCACCATGCTGAAAGGCGAAGCGCCGTCCGACGATGCCGCAAGGCTGATGGACAGGGACTTCGTGCTCCACGCCGAGCACGGCTCCAACGCATCGTCGTTCACGGCCAGGGTGGTGACCGGCACCGAGGCGACGCTGCATGCGGCGGTGACGGCCGCCGTCGCCGCCCTTTCCGGCCCCGCCCACGGCGGCGCCGCCGAGGACGTGATGAAGATGGCCAAGGAAATCGGCGATGCGTCGAAGGCCGCCGAATACGTCAAGGAAAGGCGCAAGAACAAGGAGCCGGTGACCGGTTTCGGGCATCGGGTGTACAGGGCCGAAGATCCCCGCGCCCGGCACATGCGCGAAGGCGTCGAGAGGCTGTCGAAGGAAATGGGTGAGCCCCAGTGGTATGAAATTCTGCAGGCCGTGGTCGAGGCCATGGCCCCTTATGCGCGCCATGGGGTCAACGTCAACGTCGATTTCTATTCCGGCGTCATCTATTACCTGCACGGCATCCCGTCCGACCTGTTCGTGTCCATCTTCGCCATCGGCCGGGTGCCCGGCTGGACGCTGCAGGTGCTGGAGCAGATGGACAACAACATCCTGATCCGGCCGCTGCTGAAATACGAAGGCCCGGATTTGCGCCCCTACGTGCCGATCGGGGAGCGTTAGGGAGAATCCTTACAAGGGCTTGGGCTTCGATTTCAGCGGCAGCGGCGTTGCAAGCTCGTCGCGGAAGAAACCGGAAAAAAGCGTGAATTCGTCCTTGCGGGGCGACGGCAACGGCGATTTCACGCGGGAAATGGGCATGCTGGTGGGGAAGGAAAACCTCGGCTTCGACAAGCGGAGTTGGCGCTATTCCATGTATGTGGAAAACGGCGTGACCGAGAAAATGTTCGTCGAGGAAGGTTTTTCCGACAACTGCCCGACCGACCCCTTCGAGGCTTCCGACGCCGACACCATGCTGGAATACATAAAGTCCAGGAAGGCCGACAAGGCCGCTTAATTGACCGCCGGCGCGGGCATCTCTTCTCCAGGATGCCCGTTGCCGCGCCCCCTATTCCGCCGCCTCGTACCAGTCCCGCTCGACGGTGTCCATGTTCCTGCCTTCGATGCGGATGAGCTTGGTCGGGCCGTTCCGCTTCGGCGAATGGATGTCGCCTTTCCGGTAGACCCGGGACTGGCCGGGTTCGAGGGAATAGGTGTTGACCCGTTCGACCCGGCCCGGCTTGTCGCCGTCCGGCGTCTGGATGAGCCTCCAGTCGGTCATTTCGGTGACGCCTTCGGCCTGGCCGTAGATGGCCCAGCTTGGCCCGTGGTCGTGGGGCGCCGATGTCTTCGCGCCTTCGTAGACGTGGGCGACGATGCAAAAACCCAAATCCGGGTCCTGGTAAAGGATGTCCCGTTCCGCTGTCGCCCCGGGCCCGGGATGGGCGTTGACGAAATCGGAGTCCTTGAGCGCCGTTTCCAGAAGCTGGCGCACCTTTTCCAGCCCCTCCGGGGCCGGCGTGGCGTTCAGGGCGTCGCGGCAATCGGCGGCGAAGGCATCGAGGGTATAGGCCATGTCATTGGTCCTTGCGGTCTTACAACGCTTTCGCCGATCCTATAACATCCGGGCCGCCGAAACCCAAGCCCCGGGGCGAGAGCCCGGAAACCTGGTCGGAGATGATCCTGGTCGAAACCATCCGCCGGCCCGCCGCCGGTCCGGGAAAGCTGTATTCCGACTTCATCGGCAACGTCGACGCTGGCTGCGCGTTGGGCGAGGGCGCCGAGGCCGGAGCCGGGGACCCGGGGACGGCCCAGGTGACGATCCGGGTTTTTTACGCCTGCACGAATCTGAAGGCGCAGGATTACGGCCTTTACGCCGAGATGAAGGCGGTCCGCGGCACCGAGAGCCTCTATGCCGTCCGCCGCGTCTGGCGCGGCAAGCCGTTCCCCAAGGACGCCATCGCCAGGGTCAGGGTACGCTTCGGCGGCTGGGACGCCTGGTTCGGCCACATCGGCACAGGCCCGGGCGAAGGGGCGGACAGGATTTCCCGGGGGTTCGGTTTCTACGTCAGCCCCGAGGGCCATATCCTGACCACCCATGCCGTCGTCAAGTGCTGCAAATGGCTGCGCTTTTCCTCGGCCCAGGCGAAGCTGCTGGTCAGCGATCCGGTCAAGAGCTTGGCGCTGTTCCGGGTCCGCAAGAAGCCCCCGCACGTGGCCACCTTCGCCTAGGGCGGCGGCGTCCGGGAAGGCGATCCCGTGGTCGTCACCGGCACGCCTGAGGACGGGCAAACGGCGTCGGAACCCGCCGTCTCGACCGGCGTCGTCAAGGCTATCCCCGGGGCCGTCGCCGACGGGCGTTTCGTTTCCGTCACCGTCCCCATCCAGCCGGGTTCCAGCGGCGCGCCGCTCCTCGACCTGACCGGCATCGTCGCCGGTGTCGTCATGGCCAAGCCCGAGGCGGCGCGCCTGGCCGGGCTGGCGGGCAAAATCCCGGAAAAAATCGAACTCGCCCTCGGCGCCGCCGTAATCAAGGAATTCCTCTCAGGCTAGGGCGTGCCCTTCGAGACGGCGGCCCCGGGCAAGATCATGGCGCCTTCCGACGCCGGCGACAAGGCGCGGTCATTCACGGTTTCCGTCGAATGCCGGAAATGATGAAGGTTTCGGCGGCGGGGTTGATGATGTCTCGGCTGCAGATAATGCCCTTCAAGACGCCGCCTTCGACGCCTGCCAGCCTTCGAGAATACCGCGGGCGTTGTTGGTGGCGGGATCGAGGATGGAATCGTGGTCCTCGGTCTTGGCCGTCAATTCGATGACGTAGCCGTTGGGATCGCGGAAATAGATCGAATGGACGAATTCGTGGTCGGCGACGCCGCGGGTGTCGATGCCTTCGGCCTTGCCCTTGTCGAACATCTCCTGCAGGGCTTCGGGCGTCACTTCGAGCGCGATATGTAAGTCGTAATCGTGTTGGTCCTTAAACTCGAAGGGCTGGCCCGGGGCCTCGAAAAAGGCCAGATACGACCCGTCGTCCATGCCATAGAAGGTGTGCAGGAGCCTGGTTTCGCGCCCGGTCTTGGTTTCCGTGATCTCCAGCGACCCCGCCAACGGCAGGCCGAGAAAATCTTCGTAGAACTTGCGGGTTTCCTCGGAATCCTGGCACCGATAAGCGTTGTGGTGAAGGCCTTTGATCATCCTGGTTTCCTTTATCCTGGCTCTGGGTTCAAGTGGATAGAGCCTAACCTATTCACCGGCCGGGCTGGTTTCAACCACGCCGCCCGGTCAATCGAGCAGGGTCTCCCCCGGCTTGACGCGGGTGAATTTGACCGGTTCGGTGGCCGTTACCAACGTGCCGTCCTGGAGGGTGACGCGGGTGAAGGCCGACGTTTCGAGGGTGCCCGAGTCGGGAAAATCGGCACGGTAGTGGGCGCCCCGGGAATCGACGCGGCCTTTCGCCGCCGCGGTGATCGCCCGGGACACCAGGATCAGGTTCTTCAGGTTCATCCAGTCGTGCCAGGTCAGGTTATAGGCGAGGTCGCCCGAGGCGACGCCGATGCCGTCCAGGCCCGCCTCCAGGGAAACAAGCGCGTCCTCGGCGCTATCAAGCGAGGCGGCGTCGCGGAAGATGCCGACGTCGTCCCACATGATGCTGGAAAGCCTATCGCGCACCTCCTCCAGGTCTCCCCGCGGCTGGCCCAGCGGCGTCCGGCAAAGATCGATGGCGGCCTCGATGGCGGTCTTGTCCGGGTCATGCAGGGCGCCGTCCGCGTTGACCCAGGCGCCGATGGTATCGCCGGCGATGCCGCCGAAGACGGTGGAATTGGCGACCCCGTTGCCGCCGAGCCGGTTGGCGCCGTGCACGCCCCCGGTGTCCTCGCCGGCGGCGAACAGCCCCGGCACCGCGGTTTTGCAATCGGCCTTGAACTCGACCCCGCCCATCATGTAATGCGCCGTCGGCACCACCTCGACCCGGCCCGACACCAAATCGAACCCGCAATCGGCGCAGCGTTCGACCATGCCACGGAACTGCCGCCTGATTTCCGCGCCGTCCAGGTGGCCCATGGAAAGATAGAGCCCGCCCAAGGGTCCCACCTTGCCGGCGCGGATTTCGGCAAACATGGCGCGGCTGACGATGTCGCGGGTGGCCCGTTCGCCGCGATCATCGTAGCGGTCCATGAAGCGTTCGCCGTCGCCGTCCAGCAGGTAAGCACCGTAGCCCCGAAGCCCCTCTTCCAGCACCGTCCCCGTCATCCGGGTTTCGTCCCCGGCCAGAAGCCCGGTCGGGTGGAACTGCACCATTTCCATGTCGCGGAGCGCCAGCCCGGCCCTGAGCGCCATCGCCATGCCGTCGCAGGTCTTGTCGCCCGAGGGCGTGTGGTAGCGGTACATGGTCGGCCCGCCGCCGGTCGCCAGCAGCACCGCCCGGGCGCGGACGAACAAGAAACCGCCGGTCCGCATGTCGATCATCAGCACGCCCGAAACGGCGCTTTCGTCGCGGCAGCGGATCAGTTCGACGGCGCGGTGGTCCTCGAGCCTGTTCAATCCCCGTGACCAGACCTGCTCGGCCAGCCGGTTGATGATCTCGATGCCGGTCAAATCGCCCTTGTGCACGGTGCGGTCGAAGGTCTGCCCGGCGAAGGCCTTCTGGTGCACGGTGCCGTCCTCGTTGCGGTCGAAGAAACAGCCGAGTTCGTTTTCCAGTTCGCGGATGCGTTCCTGGGCGCCGGTCACCAAAGTCCAGGCCAGGTCCTGATCGTTCAGCCACTTGCCGCCCTCGATGGTGTCCATGAAGTGCCGTTCGAGCGAATCGTCGGGTGCAAGGGCGACGTTATAGCCGCCCTGCACCATCCGGGTGCAGCCGCATTTACCCAACAACCCCTTGACGGCGACGGTGATCGACAGGTCCGGCTGGGCGTTGGAAGCATGAAGCGCCGCGAACAGCCCGGCGCCCCCAGCGCCGAGAATCAGGACATCGGTTTCGAGAGTCTCGAAAGCCGTCAACTTTCAACGCCCATGCGGGCCAGCGCCTCGGCGCGGCGGTCCCGGGCCTGGTCGTTGACGGCGTCATAGAGGCTTGCGCCATGCGCGTCCATGGCCACCAGCAGCGGCCCGAAGTCCTTGATCTCGAACTGCCACAGACTTTCCGGGTTGAGGTCGTCCATGTCGACGTCGAGTATGCGCTCGATCCAGGTCGTCTCCAGCGCCGCCGTGCCGCCGATGATGGCCAGGTAAACACCGCCCAAGTCCTTGAACGCCTTGGCGCTGTCGTCCCCGAGCCCGCCCTTGCCGATGATCATGCGCACGCCGTTTTTTTCCATCAACGGCCGGGTGAACCGTTCCATGCGGGCCGACGTGGTGGTGCCGATGCAGATCGACTGATACCCGGCCGGGAACGAATTGCTGACCGGCACTTTCTTGAGGTTCGGCGCCGTGTGGATGACGGCGTGGCCGTCGAGGTCGAGACGCGTCTCGCGGCCCTTATCGAACATGTGGATCAGGGTCGCGTCGCGGAGGCCAAACAACGTGTCCTGCAGCACCACGTGGTCGCCGGTTTTGAGTTTCCGGACGTCGTCTTCGGAGATGGGCATGGTGAATTCGTGCTCGGCCATGCCGTCCTCCTCTAAAATCCTATCTCGACGCCGTCGGGGGTTAAGGTGGCCCGGGCGCGGCGCGCCGAATGGCATTGGATGTTGACGGCCACCGGGTTCATGGTGATATGGGTGGCCGCCGTTTCCACGTGCACCGCGAACGACGTCGAATCGCCGCCCAGCCCCTGCGGCCCGATGCCGAGGCTGTTGACGGCGTCGGTCAGTTCTAATTCCAGCTTCGCCCCCTCCGGGTCGCCGCAGACGCTGCCCAGCGGCCGGATGGCGGCGATCTTGGCCAGCTTGGTGCACAAATCGGCGGTGCCGCCGACGCCGACGCCGACGATGGTCGGCGGGCAGACCTTGCCACCGGCTTCTATCACCTTGTCGACGACGAAGGTCATGATGCCGCCGACGCCTTCGGCGGGAATGCACATCTTCAGGAACGAGCCGTTCTCCGAACCCGACCCCTTGGGGATCATCTCGATCACCAGCTCGTCGGGTTGATCTGAAAAATCGACGGTGATGACGGGGACCCGGTGGCCGCAGGACGTATGCTCGTTTTCCCGGGTCATCGGATGGACGATGGAAGACCTGAGCGGATATTCCGTCGTCGCCCTTTCGCATCCCTTGCGGATGGCGGCTTTCAAATCGATGCCGTCGACCTCGACGCCGCGGCCGATGGTGATGTTGTAGATGGGGATGCCGGTGTCCTGGCACAGAAGGTTGTCCGTATCCTCAGCGACGTCGATGTTCTTGATCATCGTCGCCAGGATGGATTTGCCAGTGGCGTCGGTCTCGGCGGCGTCGAGCTTCTCGAACCCGTCCTTGATGTCGTCGGGCAGCACCTTCAGGGCGCGGATGTAGAGAAGCTTCGCCGTTTCCTCCAAGGCCTCAAGATCGACTTTCATGATCCTCCTCCTACGCCCATTCAGATAAGCAGTATGGCGCCCAAAACCAGCAGCAACACCAGAACGATACGTTGAAATTGCTTGTCATCCAAGCGGCGAAGGCCGGAATTCAAGAGCCCGCCCCCACCGCGCCGACAATCAACGCCACGCCGGACACGAAGAACAGGCCCAGCACCAGCCGCCGGAACCACACTTCGTTCAAGTGTCCGTAGAGCTTGAGCCCGACCCAGGTGCCCACGAGCAGCGCCGGTAGGAACCACAGATACCGCTCGCCCATTTTGACGTCGACGAGACCGGCGACGGCGAGGGAAACCAGGGCCAGCCCATGCATGGTCAGCACATAGGGCTGATGGGTGCCGCGCTGGCGGGCCTTCGGCCAGGCGCGAAGCCCGGACCAGATCGTCGGCAGAACACCGGACAGGCCCGCGAACCCACCGAGCACGCCGCCGGCTAGGAACGGCACCAGTCGAGAGGTATCGAGCTTGTCCCGGAGAATAACCTGGTTGATGGCGCAAATCGTCACCCCGCAGGCGACGATCAGCAGCACTGCCTCGCTCGGCCCCATGACGTGCAGCCAGAACGCGGCCGCTATCAGCGCGTCGCCGAAACCGGCGGCGCCGACCGCGAGGGCGGCGGCAAGGCGCCCATCACGAGCATGGCTACGTCAATAGGCATTGACTAAAAACAACAGTCCGGCGCCGAAGCTCAACCCCCCTGACACCGCCACCAGGGTCTTCTGCCAGTCCCGCCAGGGCAGGAATTCCAACGCCAGCAGCCGCACCCCGCCGGTTAGGTGCGCGGCCAATAAAAAAATCAACCCGGCCTCGGCGACCTTGACCCAGGGCTGCGACGACCAGACGAGGAAGGACTCCAGCCTTGCCTCGCCCTCGATGGCCAGCGCCAGGACATAGAAATGCACCGGAAGGAACAGCGCCAGGCCGACCCCCGACAACCGGTGCACGGCGAACGCCCACCACGTCGGATGGTCACGGCGCATGTATTGCAGCCTCATCACCCGCCCCCCAGCCGGTAAAGGATGCTGACCGCGTCGAGGCCCATGATCAGGAGCCCGATCCCGAACAACGCCGACAGCGCGTTGACGAAGAAATTTGGTAGCGGCGTCATTTCCTGCAACACGGTGCGCACCCCGATGGGGGCATGGACGGCGGCGGCGACGACGAAGACGCCGTAGAACGCCGCCCAGGCCCCGTTGCCGCCAACCCGGGCGATGATCTCGGCCGCCGTGAGCCCGCCCTGGACGGCGGCGATGATGGTGATCAGGTGCACGGCGACGGCGACGGCGAGCACGGAGGCGCTGATGCGCTGCACCAGCCACAGACAAGTCTGGAGCTTTTCGGCGCTCACAGCCTGCCTTTCAGGGCCGCCACGGCGACGGCCCGTTTCAGCCCGGCGATGGCGGCCGTCGGGTTCAGATGCTTGGGGCAGTGTTCCTGGCAGCCCTGCTGGGAATGGCAGGCAAGGCAGCCGTCGTCGCCGGCCACGGCCCGAAGCCGGGCCGCCCCATTGCCGTCGCGGGTATCGTTGACCAAAGTCCAGGCCCGGTTGAGCGCCGCCGGGCCCAGGTAACCGGGCTTCCAGGCGACGACGTCGCAGGCGGCGTAACAGATGCCGCAGCCGATGCATTCGATGCCGGCGTCGGCGTGGCGGCGTTTTGAATCGGTGGGCCGGATGGCGGCGAAATCTTCGGCGCGGGTGGCCGTTGGCTTGAAGACGCCACCGGCCTTGGCCCATTTGTCGAAGAAATCCGTCATGTCCACCGTCAAATCCTTGATCACCGGAAGGTTGCGCAACGGCGCGATGGTGAGTTTTCCCGATGAGGCGACCCGGGAAACACGGGTGCGGCAGGTCCACCGGGGGCGGCCGTTAACCATCATCGCGCACGACCCGCACATGCCGACCCGGCACGCGAAGCGGTAGCTCAGGGAACCGTCGAGCTTGCGCTGGACGTAGGTGACCACGTCGAGGACCGTCTGGTTGCCCCGCCTCGGGACCTCGTAGGATTGGAAAGACCCGGCTTCTCCCCCGCGCCAGACCGAAACGGAAAGGGTTCCCTGCATAGTGCGAGTATAGGGGGTTTCGCGGGCCGCGCCAGCGGGGGTCCATTAGCGGTGTTCCCCACCGTCGCCCGCGGATATGATCGTCGGCCATGTTGATCGACACCGTCACCCTTTACCGCTTCTCGCTGCCGCTGATCGAGCCCTACAAGCTGGCCATGGGCGTCGTCGGGGCCTTCGATACCGTCCTTGCCGTGATCGAGGACGGCGGTGGCACAGGCTTCGGCGAAGCCACCATCCTTACCGGCTATACCGAGGAGACCATCGATGGTTGCTGGCGCGTCGCCCGCGGCCTGGGCAAGCGGATCGCCGGCAAGGAGGCCGCCGAGGCCAAGCAACTGATCCAGGCCGAACACGCCAGCCACCCGTTCACGGCGACGGCGTTGATGACCGCGGTCGAGATGCTGGAAGGCCATCCGCTGCTCGACGTCACCGAGCGGACATCGGTGCCCTTGCTGGCGATCATCAACGCCATGGACGAGGACGCCATCACCGGCGAGATCGAGGCGCGGCTGGAAGACGGCTATTCGACGCTCAAAGTCAAGGTCGGCTTCGACGCCGATACCGACGCCAAGCGCGTCCGCT
>PTLK01000119.1 GCA_002938075.1 Alphaproteobacteria bacterium MarineAlpha3_Bin3 | reverse complement strand
TGCTTCGCCTATTTCCATCCCCGGATGCCGCATGAACCACTTATTTTCGTCGAAGTGGCGCTGGTCAACGGATTGGCGGACAACATCCAGGCGTTGCTGGACGAGAACGCCCCGGTCCAGGATCCCGGAACAACCGACACCGCCATCTTTTATTCGATCTCAAACGCCCAAAAAGGGCTGGCCGGCATCAGTTTCGGACATTTTCTCATCAAACGGGTGGCCGCGACCCTGAACGCCGAATTCAAGGGGCTGAAAACATTTGCCACCCTGTCGCCGGTTCCCGGCTTCATGGCTTGGCTCGATAAAAAACTGGCCGAAGGCGACCCGGCGTTGTTGACGGCCGGGGACCGCAAGGCCCTGAGCGCCGCCGCCGGGCGGCAGGGGGGCGGCAAGGGGTCTTTGAAGGCGTTGCTGGCGATGCCCGGTTGGCAGAACGATCAGGTAATATCCGAAGCCATTCGGGGGCCGTTGATGGGGTTGGTGGCCCGGTATCTGATGAATGAAAAGGGCCTGAACAAACGCGCCTTGGACCCGGTGGCGCATTTCCACCTCTCCAACGGCGCCAGCATGGAAAGCCTGAACTGGAAAGCCGACAGTTCCCCACGGGGCCTCGGGAATTCGGCCGGCATCATGATCAACTACCTTTATGACCTGACCCGGATCGAGGACAACCACGAGGCCTATACCTCGACCGGCAAGATCAACGCTTCTTCCCGGATGCGGTCCTTCCTGAAAGACTGAGACAGCACGCCGGGACACCCAATTACCCATCGGATTTATGGCAATGGGGGAATTTCGCCGCCACGATTGACAGCCGGGGTTCATCGTATAAAGTTGCGCCCCCGCGATCGAAAACGTGGCGGTTTACCAAGGTTTCGCGGGCGTGGTGAAATTGGTAGACACGCAGGCTTTAGGTGCCTGTGACGCAAGTCGTGGGGGTTCGAGTCCCTCCGCCCGCACCAAATATACGGTTTGTCTCTGGCGACTGGGAAATCCATGCAGGTTACCGAAACAAAATCCGAAGGCCTAAGCCGCGAGTTCAAGGTGGCGTTGCCGGCCAACGAAATCGAGGAAAAGATCAGCCACCGGCTCAAGGAACTGGCCCGAACCGCGCAAATGCCCGGATTCCGCCCGGGCAAGGTTCCGGTGTCGGTGCTGCGCAAGAAATACGGTCCCTCAGTCCTGGGCGAGGTCCTAGAGCGCGCCGTCAACGATTCTTCGCAACAGGCACTCGCAGAAAAGGGCTTGCGGCCGGCCATGCAGCCGCAAATCGAGATCACCTCGTTCGAGGACGGCGGCGATCTGGAATACACCATCGGCGTCGAGTTGCTGCCTGAGATCAAGCCCGTCGACTTTTCCAAAATCAAGCTCGAGCGGCTGATTCCGAAAACCGACGATGCGGCGATGGAAAAGACGCTGGCCGATATCGCCGCCGCCCAAGGCGATTCGGCGGCGATCAAGGACGACCGCGAAACCAAGACCGGCGATGTGTTGGTGATCGATTTCCTCGGCCAGGTCGGCGGCGAGGAATTCGCCGGCGGCAAGGCCGAAGGCTATGAACTGACGCTGGGGTCGGGAACCTTCATTCCCGGGTTCGAGGAACAGCTAATCGGGGTCAAGGTCGGCGACAAGATCGAGGTCAAGGTCAAGTTCCCGGATAGCTACGGCGCCGCCGAGCTATCGGGCAAGGACGCGGTTTTCGACGTCACCGTCAACGAGTTGAAGGAAACCGTGCCGTCCGCTATCGATGACGAACTGGCCAAGAAGGTCGGGATGGAAAACCTCGAGGCGCTTAAAAAATCCATCCGCGAGGAGCAGGAAAGCAAATTCAACGAAATGTCGCGGATGATCCTCAAGCGCGCGCTTCTCGATGAGCTGTCCGCCGCCCACGATTTCGAAATCCCGGAAAAGCTTCTGGATCGGGAGTTCGACACCATCTGGAAACAGTTCGAGGAACAGCGGAAAAAGGACAAGGATGCCGGGCAGGGGAGCGAAGAGAAAACCGACGACGAACACAAGAAGGATTTCAGGGAAATCGCCGAACGCCGGGTCCGGCTCGGCCTGTTGCTGTCGGAAGTCGGGCGCGCCAACAACGTCCAGATCAGTCAGGAAGATGTCAACAGCCAGCTCATGGCCGAGGCGCGCCGCCATCCCGGCCGTGAAAAAGAAGTGATGGAGCATTACAAGAACAATCCCGAAGCTATGGAAGAGCTGAGCGCCCCCCTGTACGAGGAAAAGGTCGTCAACTTCATCCTCGAGCAGGCCTCGATCACCGAGAAAACGGCGACCAAGGACGAATTGATCAAGACCATGGAAGATGAAGCCGCCGGTAAACCGAAGGCCAAGGCCAAGGCGGGCGGAAAATCAAAAGCCAAGGGCAAGGCGGCGGCGGAAAAGAAGGCCGCCAAGAAAGACAAATAACCCCAGGCCAGCGAGACCGATAGAGGATGCCGCAAAGATGAGTGATCCGATCGAGATTTACATGAACACTCTTGTCCCCATGGTCGTCGAGACGACCAACCGGGGCGAGCGCGCCTATGACATTTATTCGCGCCTGTTGAAGGAGCGAATCATCTTCCTGACGGGCGGCGTTGACGACAACGTTTCCAGCCTGATATGCGCGCAGTTTCTTTTTCTGGAATCCGAAAACCCGTCCAAGGACATCTCGCTCTACATCAATTCACCCGGCGGCATCGTGACCTCCGGGCTGGCGATCTATGATACCATACGATACATCCGCCCCGACGTTTCCACCGTCTGCGTCGGCCAGGCGGCGTCCATGGGATCGTTGCTGCTCAGTTGCGGCGTCGAAGGAAAGCGCTACGCGCTGCCCAATTCGCGAATCATGATGCATCAACCCTCCGGCGGCGCCCAGGGACAGGCCTCGGACATCGAGATCCAGGCCCGCGAGATCATTTCCTCGCGCGAAAGGCTCAACAAAATCTACGCCGAGCATACGGGGCAAAAGCTGAGCGTCATCGAGGAAGCCGTCGACCGTGACCGCTTCATGAGCCCGACCGAGGCGCTCGAATTCGGGCTTATCGACGAGGTCGTCACCAGCCGTCCACCCCTCGACGACGATGACGAAGACGATGATGCCGGAGGCGCCGGGGACGCCGGGTCGAAAAAAGACGACAAGGAATCGGACGAAGATTAAGGAAACAACAAGGATTTTCGGTCTATTGATGCCTGAATAATAAACTCACGGGGCTTCACTTTTTCCTACTCTCCGTCATGCCGGAATGTCAAAAAAGTCTTAACTGGTTCTGATTGCTGTTTTTTTTGGGATTGTGCGGGCCGAACCCAAGCGGGTAAAATAATGCGAATTGGGGAGGGGCCAGTCAACCGAACGGGGTATCCATGAGCAAATCCACCGGCGGCGATTCAAAAAACACCCTCTATTGCTCCTTCTGCGGCAAAAGCCAACACGAAGTCCGGAAGCTTATCGCCGGCCCGACGGTGTTCATCTGCGATGAATGCGTCGAGCTTTGCATGGATATCATCCGTGAAGAGCACAAGACCAACCTGGTCAAATCCGGCGACGGAGTGCCTAGCCCGAACGACATCTTCACCGTGCTGAACGATTACGTGATCTCTCAGGACCACGCCAAGCGGGTTCTTGCGGTGGCCGTGCACAATCACTACAAGCGCCTCAACCACAGCGCCAAGAACAACGACGTGGAACTGGCCAAATCCAACATCCTGCTGATTGGCCCGACCGGCTGCGGCAAGACGCTGTTGGCGCAAACGCTGGCCCGTATCCTCGATGTGCCCTTTACCATGGCCGACGCGACGACCCTGACCGAAGCCGGCTATGTCGGCGAGGACGTGGAAAACATCATCCTGAAGCTGCTGCAATCGGCCGATTACAACGTCGAACGCGCCCAGCGCGGCATTGTCTATATCGACGAAGTGGACAAGATTTCCCGCAAGTCGGACAACCCCTCGATCACCCGCGATGTTTCCGGCGAGGGTGTTCAACAGGCGTTGTTGAAGATCATGGAAGGCACTGTCGCCAGCGTGCCGCCGCAAGGCGGACGCAAACATCCGCAGCAGGAATTCCTGCAGGTCGATACCACCAACATCCTGTTCATCTGCGGCGGGGCGTTTTCGGGGCTGGACAAGATCATTTCCGCTCGCGGCAGAGGGACAACCATCGGCTTCGGCGCCGATATCCGCGCCGCCGACGATCGCAATACCGGCGATATCCTGCGTGAAGTGGAACCCGAAGACCTGCTGAAATTCGGCCTGATCCCTGAATTCGTCGGCCGTCTGCCGGTATTGGCCACCCTCGATGACCTGGATAAGGACGCACTCGTCGAAATCCTCACCCAGCCAAAGAATGCCCTGGTCAAACAGTATCAGGGGCTGTTCGAGATGGAAGACGTGCGGCTGACCTTTGCTGACGACGCCCTGTTCACAATCGCCAGCAAGGCCGTCGACCGCAAAACCGGCGCTCGCGGGTTGCGCTCGATCATGGAGAACATTCTTCTCCACACCATGTTCGAATTGCCGGCCCTCGAAGGGGTCGAGGAAGTCGTCATCAGCCGCGAGGTCGCCGAAGATTACGCGAAACCGCTTTATATCTATTCCGACCGGCAGGAAGAGGTGGAGACCAGCGCCTGACCGGGCCATTCTGGGGACCGGAAAATTCCCCTTTCCCTTGAATGGCGTCCTTGATGAGACCACCTTTACCGGGAGCTTCTTGTCCCGGTCGTTAGAGTAGAATTTTCCCTGCCCCGTTCGGGGGATTCGGCCGTCATTTTATAAAGGCAAAAAATCCGTGACCTACCAAGTCGACATGTACCCCGTTCTTCCGCTTCGAGACATCGTCGTTTTCCCGCACATGATCGTGCCCCTGTTCGTCGGCCGCGATAAATCGGTACGCGCCCTTGAGGACGTCATGAAGGACGATAAGAAGATTCTGCTGGTGGCGCAAAAAAACGCCGCCCAGGACGACCCCTCGGCGAACGACATTTATAAAGTCGGCACGGTTTCCACGGTGTTGCAGTTGCTGAAGCTTCCCGACGGCACCGTCAAGGTGCTGGTGGAAGGCGTGCAAAGGGCCAAGATCACCAGCTATGCCGACAACGAGGACTTCTTCCTTGCCGAAGGTGAGCTGATCAACGAGGACGAAAGCCTGACCGAGGAGCTGGAAGCCCTCAACCGCTCCGTGGTTAGCCAGTTCGAGCAGTACATAAAGCTCAACAAGAAGATTCCGCCGGAGGTCCTGGTCTCCCTCAACCAGATCGAGGACCCGGGCAAGCTCGCCGATACAGTGGCCTCGCACCTAGCATTGAAAGTTTCCGAAAAGCAGGAGCTTCTGGAAACCGAACTGGTGGCAGACAGGCTGGAGCGGGTTTACTCCCACATGGAAGCCGAAATCGGCGTTCTGCAGGTTGAGAAGAAGATCCGCAACCGGGTCAAGCGGCAGATGGAGAAGACCCAGCGCGAGTACTATTTGAACGAACAGCTCAAGGCGATCCAGAAGGAACTGGGCGAAACCGAGGACGGCCGCGACGAAACCGCCGAAATCGAGGAGAAAATCAAGAAAACCAAGCTTTCCAAGGAAGCACGGGAAAAGGCCCTGGGCGAGCTGAAAAAGCTGAAATCCATGTCGCCGATGTCGGCCGAAGCCACCGTGGTCCGCAACTACCTGGACTGGATGTTGTCGATCCCGTGGAAGAAACGGACCCGGATCAAAAAGGACATCCGGTTGGCCGAGGAAATCCTCCACGCCGATCACTACGGCCTGGAGAAGGTCAAGGAGCGGATTTTGGAATACCTGGCCGTGCAGCATCGGACCAACAAGGTTTCCGGGCCCATTCTCTGCCTGGTCGGCCCGCCGGGCGTCGGCAAGACGTCCCTTGGCCAATCCATCAGCCGGGCGACGGGACGAAACTTCGTCCGCATGTCGCTGGGCGGCGTGCGCGACGAATCCGAAATCCGCGGCCACCGCCGCACCTATATCGGCTCCATGCCGGGCAAGATCGTCCAGGGTATGAAAAAGGCCAAATCATCGAACCCGCTGTTCCTGTTGGACGAGGTCGACAAGATGGGCCATGACTGGCGCGGCGATCCCGCCTCGGCGTTGCTGGAAGTTCTGGATCCGGAACAGAATCACGCCTTCAACGATCACTACCTTGAGGTCGACTACGACCTTTCGAACGTGTTTTTCGTCACCACCGCCAATACCCTGAACATGCCCCCGGCGCTGCTGGACCGGATGGAAATCATTCGCCTGTCCGGCTACACCGAGGACGAAAAGGTCGAAATCGCCCACCAGCACCTGATCCCGAAGCAGATCGAAAAACACGGGCTGAAAAAGGACGAATGGAGGATTTACGAAACCGCCCTTCGCGACCTGATCCGCTATTTCACCCGCGAA
>PTLK01000118.1 GCA_002938075.1 Alphaproteobacteria bacterium MarineAlpha3_Bin3 | reverse complement strand
ACCGGGATATCGTCTCGCCCGGCCACGTCTTTCCGCTCGAGGCCCGCGACGGCGGGGTGCTGGTCCGCGCCGGCCACACCGAGGCGGCGGTCGACGTATCGCGCCTCGCCGGGCTCAACCCGTCGGGCGTGATCTGCGAGATCATGAACGAGGACGGCACCATGGCGCGGATGCCGGACCTGATTAAATTCGCCCAGTTTCATGGCCTCAAGATCGGCACCATCGCCGACTTGATCGCCTACCGGCTGAAAAACGACCGCATCATCGAACGGATGGTGGAATCGGCCCTCGACAGCGTCCATGGCGGCGCCTTCAAGATGATCGTCTTCACCAACCTGATCGCCTATGCCGAACACATCGCCCTGGTCAAAGGCGACATCGGCGGCACGGCAGGGGAAGACGGGCCGGTATTGGTGCGGATGCACGCCTTGAACGTGCTCGACGACGTTTTCGGCGACGCCTCCTCGGGCAAGGCCGGGGAGCTTCGCCGGGCCATGGAGATGATCGCCGACGAGGGCCGCGGCGTCCTGGTGCTGATCCGCGAGCCCCACCGGGCAGCGTTGTCGGAACGGATCAAGAGTAGGCTGGCGGCCGAAAAGGGCAACGGCGGGCAAAAGCCGGCGCCCCAGACGGGAGCCAAGACGTGGGCCAAAAGCGGCCAGCTTCGCGATTACGGGGTCGGGGCGCAGATCCTGCTCGATCTGGGAGTCAAGGAGATGATCCTGCTGTCCAACACCCAACACACCATCATCGGCCTCGAAGGCTATGGGTTGAGCGTCGTCGAGCAACGCCCCATCACCGGCCCGAAACCCGGAAAAGATAGCTGACATGACCGAAGAACGCCGCGTCCTGATCGTCGAAGCACGGTTTTACCAAGACATCGCCGATGAATTGGCGAAAGGTGCGCAAAGGGAGCTCGAAGAAGCCGGCCTCGGCCATGACCGGCTGGCGGTGCCCGGCGTCTTTGAGGTTCCGGGCGCCATCCGCTTCGCCATCCGGGCCATGGAAACCCATTCCGCGACCACCAATTACGCCGGCCTCGTCGCCCTGGGCACGGTGATCCGAGGCGAAACCGACCATTATGAACACATTTCGCGCGAAGCGACGCGGGCCCTGATGGACATCGCCACCCAACAGTCAGTGGCCTTGGGATTCGGGATCCTGACCTGCGACACCCAGGATCAGGCCAAGGCGCGCGCCGCTGTCGATCAGGGTAACAAGGGCGCCGAGGCAGTCCGCGCGTGCCTAAGGATGATGGAGGTCAAAAAAGATTTCCGTCTGGCGCAGCGATGACCGGGGCCGCGGGGACTTCCGGCGCGGCCTCCACCAAATCGATGACGGGACGGCGGCGCAGCGCCGCGCGGCTGGCCGCGGTCCAGGCGCTTTACGAAATGGACATGGCCGGCGCCGAAGCCGACCAGGTGCTGGAGGAATTCCTGCAAAAGCGCTGGCGCCACTGCGGCGCCGGCGACGATGCGGATGAAACGGCGCCACGCGGCGGGGAGGATACCCCGGACGCCGCCACGATGACCGAGCCCGACAACGAATTCCTCGGCGATCTGGTGCATGGCGTTTCCACCCGCCGCCAGGAATTGGACGGATTGATCGCCCAGGCGCTCAGCGGCGAGCGGACCGTGGACCGGCTGGAAACGCTGCTCAGGGTGATCCTCCGCGGCGGCGCCTATGAACTTTCGAGCAAACCAGACGTGCCGGCGGCGGTCGTCATAACCGAATACCTTGACGTGGCGCATGCCTTTTTCGACGACAAGGGAGTGAGCCTCGTCAACGGCGTCTTGGACCGGCTCGCCCACAACCTTCGGGCCGGCGAGTTTTGACCGAACCCAGCCAAAACGCATCGGCGGTCGTGGCACAAGGTGGAGAAGACGGAGCGTGAAGGAGCAAAAAAAACCCGGCGAGTTCGACCTCATATCCCGCTACTTCGCCCCCTTGGCGGCGGCCGAACCCGGCGCGCTGGGGCTTTTGGACGACGCCGCGGTGCTAGAGCCCGAACCCGGCCAACGTTTGGTCGTCACCACCGACAGTCTGGTTGCCGGCATCCATTTCCCCACCGACGAAGACCCCCGGCACGTCGCCGCCCGGGTTTTGGGCGTCAACCTTTCGGATTTGGCCGCCATGGGCGCCATGCCATGGGCCTATACCCTGTCCGTGGCTTGGCCGAAGGACTGGGACCCCGGCTGGGTCGAGGGATTCGCCGAAGAACTGGGGCGCCAGCAGGAAAGGTATGGGCTTCATCTTGTCGGCGGCGACACGGTTTCGACGCCGGGGCCGTTGACCCTGTGCCTGACGGCGTTCGGCAGCGTCGCCGAAGACGCCGAACTCAGGCGTTCCAGCGCCCGGCCGGACGACGACATCTACGTTTCCGGCACCATCGGCGACGCGGCCCTGGGCCTGAAGGTCCTGCAAGACGGGATCGAAGGGCTTTCGCCGGACCATGTGGAGGCTCTTGTGGACCGCTACCGCCGGCCCCGGCCGCGGCTCGAACTGGGCCGGCGGTTGCATGGCCTGGCCCATGGGGTCATCGACCTGTCGGACGGCCTGGTCGCCGACCTGGGCCATGTCGCCCGTACGTCGGGGTGCCTGGCGACCATTGACGCCAGCCGGGTGCCGCTATCGGACGCCGGCCGGGCCACCATCGCCCTGGAGCCCGGGCTTTTGAAACTAGCACTCACCGGCGGCGACGATTACGAACTGCTGTTTACGGTACCGTCATCGGCGGCCAGCGACGTCGAAACCCTGGCCCGGGAGCTTGACCTGCCGCTGAGCGCCATCGGAAAAATCAGGGCCCAGGAGGAGGGCGGCAAAGCCCTGGTCACCGTCGTCGATGGCGACGGCGGCGAATGGGTCATCGAAGACGGGGGCCAAGACGGAGGCTATCGTCATTTTTGACCGCCCCGGCTTGTCGCAATTCAGTCGTTTCCAAAAGGCCCCGAAGCCGGGATAATGCCGCCATGCTGGGCCGACATGAAACGGCAAAAAGGGCCGTGGGTAAGCGATGAAAAAACTCCTCCTGATTTTCGGGTTGCTAGTGATGCTCTGTGGCGGCACCGTCAGCGTCCTGAAGTTCCTCAAGCTCGGCCCCTTCCAGGGAGAGGAGGTTGTCGAGGAGAAGCCCGAGGAACAGGTCGAGGCCACGATTCTGTTCGTCGATATGGAACCGTTGGCGATTCCCGTCTTCCAGGGCAACAGGGTCGCGGCGACCGTGCAAATCGAGGTCAAGCTGGTAACAAACAGCAAAGATAACGTCGAGAGGATCAAGCAAATCATGCCGATCATCACCAACGCCTTCGTCCGCGATTTGCACAGTTTCATGCCGCGGCTGCTGAAGGCCGAGGAACGCATCGATGTCCTGATCATCAAGCAGCGCCTGCAACTCATCAGCAACAAGGTCGCCGGCAAGGGGCTGATTAAAAACGTGCTGGTGCAGTCGGTCATCGACCAGCCGCGTTGAGGACGCGCCGCCCCTGGGGACGGCTTTATGGGCGGTTGCTTTATACCGGCGCATCTGGCATTTTCCCGGCGAATTTCGTGGGTGGATTGTCGTCTGCTCCTGCCGTAAAGCGGACAGTCTTTTTTGTCGGCGCCGTCTTAAAATACAAAAAACATCCCCAAGACCTCCTAATTTAACAAAAGGGTTTTCGAGTATGTCGAACGTGTTCTTGTTGGTAATCGGTTGCGGTTTTCTGGCCTTGTTATACGGCGTTTACGCCATCCGATCGGTGCTGGCGGCGCCCGCCGGTACGGACCGGATGCAGGAAATCGCCGGTGCCATCCAGGAAGGCGCCAACGCGTATCTCAATAGGCAATACAAGGCCATCGCCGTCGCCGGATTGGTGATCGGCATTCTTTTGGGCCTTGCCTTGGGCCTTAAGGTTGCCATCGGCTATTTCATCGGCGCCGTTCTTTCCAGTTTGACCGGCTATATCGGCATGAACGTTTCCGTCCGCGCCAACGTGCGGACCGCCGAAGCGGCCCGCTCCTCGGGCCTCGATGGCGGGCTGGCGATCGCCTTCAAGTCCGGCGCCGTCACCGGCATGCTGGTGGTCGGCCTGGCGCTTTTGGGGGTTACCGGCTATTACCTCATCCTTCGCGCCCTCGGCGATCCCGGATCGCCTGAAGGGCTCCGTCATATCCTCGAAGCCTTAGTGGCGCTTGGGTTCGGCGCCTCGCTGATTTCCATTTTCGCGCGCTTGGGCGGCGGCATTTTCACCAAGGGCGCCGACGTCGGCGCCGATCTGGTGGGTAAGATCGAAGCCGGGATTCCCGAAGACGATCCCCGTAATCCGGCGGTCATCGCCGATAACGTCGGCGACAATGTGGGCGATTGCGCCGGCATGGCGGCGGACCTTTTCGAAACTTACGCGGTGACCATGGTGGCGACCATGCTGCTGGGCTCGATCCTGTTCACCGGCCCGGCCCAGGAGCTGATGATGACCTTTCCGCTGGTTGTCGGCGGGGTGTGCATCGTCGGCTCGGTGGCGGCTACATTTTTCGTCAAGCTGGGCCCGAGCCAGAACATCATGGGAGCCCTTTACAAGGGCTTTATCGCCAGCGCCGTGATTTCGGCGATCCTGATCGGCGGCGTGGTGTCGATGATGATCGGCTGGAAGACCGGTTTCGACATGGCCGGGCGCACGATCACCGGCACCCAGATTTACATCGCTTCACTCGCCGGTCTCGGCGTTACCGGACTGATCGTCTGGATCACCGAATACTACACCGGCACCGAACACCGCCCGGTGCAAAGCATCGCCGAGGCCTCGAACACGGGCCACGGCACCAACATCATCCAGGGCCTGGCGGTGTCCATGGAAGCCACCGCGATGCCGGTGGTTGTGATATGCGGCGGTATTATCATTTCCTATATCAGCGCCGGGCTTTTTGGGCTGGCGGTCGCCGCCACCACCATGCTGGCGCTGGCCGGCATCGTCGTCGCCCTGGATGCCTTCGGGCCGGTCACCGACAACGCCGGCGGCATCGCCGAAATGGCGGATCTGCCCGAAGAAGTCCGCAAGACCACCGATGCCCTGGATGCGGTCGGCAACACCACCAAGGCGGTGACCAAGGGTTACGCCATCGGCTCCGCCGGATTGGCGGCGCTGGTTTTGTTCGCCGCCTATACCGAGGAACTGTCGCATTACTTCCCGAAACTGACGGTCGACTTCAACCTGCAAAACCCCTATGTGGTCATCGGGTTGTTCATCGGCGGGTTGCTGCCGTTCCTGTTCGGCGCCTTGGGCATGATGGCGGTCGGCCGCGCCGGCGGCCAGGTGGTCATCGAGGTGCGCCGCCAGTTCAGGGAAATCCCGGGAATCATGGATGGCACCGGAAAGCCGGATTACGCCACCTGTGTCGACCTTTTGACCAAGACGGCGATCAAGGAAATGATGTTGCCCAGTATGCTGCCGGTGTTTGCGCCGGTCGTCATATATGCGGTCATCAACCTCATCGCCGGCCAATCGGCGGCATTTTCGGCGCTTGGCGCGATGCTGATGGGGACCATTGTCACCGGGCTGTTCGTGGCCATTTCGATGACCTCGGGCGGCGGCGCCTGGGACAACGCGAAAAAATTCATCGAGGACGGCAATCACGGCGGCAAGGGCTCGGAAGCCCATAAGGCCGCCATCACCGGCGATACGGTCGGCGATCCCTACAAGGACACGGCGGGACCGGCGATCAACCCGATGATCAAAATCATCAACATCGTCGCCATTTTGATGTTGGCGATCCTGGCTTAGGCGGACGACAAGTAATCAGGGGGAGGGAGCCAAAAAACGCCGAAGGCTAGTAATGATCGCCTTCCCTTTCTTTGTCGGCGTTTTCAGCATTCTTGTTCCTGAACCTCCCGAGATTGCCGACGATTTGTTCAAGAACGGTCATTTTGTTGCCGTGGGTCGGCGTTTTTCGTTCCACCGGGTCGATTTCCTGGCCTCGGTTCAGGCCCACCGTTTCGACCGCCGTGACCTTGCCGTCCTTGGCGAATTTCACCACAAGGACTTGTCTTTCCGTTACTTTGGGGGCAAAAAACGCAAATGTTTCGGTGCGCTGAGCGATGTAATACCAGGTGTCGCTGCCGAAGGCGGTAATGGAGGACGGCGACCCGAGGATTTCCACAACTTCCTCGCGGGTCAGTTCGCCGGGCTGGATTTCCAAAACCTTTTCAGGATCGAGAATGTTGCCCCGGGCATCCAAGCGCGACGCACAGCCCGAAAGCCCCAGGGCCACGGCACAGAGAACAATCGCCCAAGACCGGCCGCAAGATTTCATAAACAGGAGCTTTTTCACCGGCATCCACTCTCTCCACAACGAAAAGGGCTGGCTGCGCACCTAAAAGGGCAGGTGCTTCCGCCCGGTGGCGATCGGGTGTCTGGC
>PTLK01000117.1 GCA_002938075.1 Alphaproteobacteria bacterium MarineAlpha3_Bin3 | reverse complement strand
TTCAAGCCCGTCTGTACCGGTTCATGGACCGACTTGCGCGGAATGATGCCCGGCGCCTTGACCTCGACCCGGGCGCGATCGTCGGTGACGATCGGCCCCTTGCCGTCGATGGGGTTGCCGAGCGCATCGACGACACGGCCCAACAAGTCCTTGCCGACGGGCACGTCGACGATGTCGCCGGTACGTTTGACGGTGTCGCCTTCCTTGATGTTGCGGTCGTCGCCGAAAATCACGATGCCGACGTTGTCGACTTCCAGGTTCAGCGCCATGCCCTTGATCCCGCCCGGGAATTCGACCATTTCGCCAGCCTGGACCTGGTCCAGCCCATGCACGCGGGCGATTCCGTCACCGACCGACAGGACCTCTCCGACCTCCGCGACTTCGGCCTCGGTGCCGAAACCGGCGATTTGTTTTTTCAGGATGGCGGAGATTTCAGCCGGTTTGATATCCATTATCCAATCCCTTTCATGGACAGGCGTAGTCGCGTCAACTTGGTCCTGATGGAACTGTCGACCATGCGCGACCCGATCTTGATGACGAGGCCGCCCAAAAGGCCGGGATCGACCTTGGCGTCGATGGCGACCTTCGAACCGATGGCCTTTTTCAGCGACCCGCCGATCCGTTCGATCTGTTTTTTCGTCAACGGCTGCGCCGAAACCACCTCGGCGGTGGATTCCCCGCGGTGCCGGGCCAGAAGACCTTGATAGGCGGCGATCATGGCCGGCAGCGCGAAAAGGCGGCGGTTTTTCGCCACCGTGCCGACAAAATTCCGGGTCAGGGCGGACATCTTGGCCTTTTCCAGGACCGCGGCCATGGCCCGGCCCTGGTCTTGGCGCGAAATCGCCGGTGAACGGATGAGCCGGGTCAGATCGCTACTTTCCTCGATCATGCGGCCCAGTTGGCCGAGATCGCCCGAGACCCGGTCCAACTGTTTGTCGGCTTCAGCAAGGTCGAAAAGGGCCGTGGCATAACGCCCGGCAAGACCCGTGGCGCCTATGGAATCCGCTGACACCTGGAAGGTTCCTCTTTTATTTTTGTAAAGAGATGCCGGGTGCCTGACGGCGCCTTTGAAACCATCCCCCTGAGCCGGGGTTTCCCCCGTGAAAACGCCGATTTCGTAGCATACCCGTTTCGGCCATGCAAGACGACTCCGGGCATAAGAAAGCCCATGAAACGGGCGGATTTGAAAGCCTCATCCGGGCGTTCTCCTAAGCGGCGACCTTTCGTTTCATGGTTTCCCGGGACCGTGCCCGAGGCCGCTTGTTTTACAGGAAGCTGTAGGGATCGACGTCCGTCTGGACGCGGACTTTCCTAGCCACCTTGACCCGGCCCAGCCAGTCCCTGAGCACGGCCTGAAGGTTGGTTTCCTTGGCCGTCTTCAATAACAACCGCCGTCGGTGGCGGCCGCGCAACAGCGCAAACGGCGCCGGCGCCGGGCCGAGCACGGTGACGCCGTCGCCCGTCGGTCCGGCCCGCCCGAGGTCGCGGGCGGTCCGGTCGACGGCGGCTTCGTCGAGGCCGGAAACGATCAATGCCGCCAGACGGCCGAAAGGCGGCATGCCGGTCTGACGGCGGCTTTCGGCTTCGGCCTCGAGGAACGTCTCCCGGTCGCCGGCGATCAACGCCTGCATCACCGGGTGTTCCGGCATGTAGGTCTGCAACAGCACCCTTCCGGGCCTTTCCGCGCGTCCGGCGCGTCCGGCCAGTTGATAAAGAAGCTGATAGGTCCGTTCCGCCGCCCGCAAGTCGCCGCCGGTGAGGCCCAAATCCGCATCGACCGCGCCGACCAGGGTCAACAGCGGAAAATGGTACCCCTTGGTGATGATCTGGGTACCGATGACCAAATCAATGTCATGGTCCTCGATCCGGCGCACCAGGTCGGCCGCCGCCCGGGGGCTGGTCACGGTGTCGCTGGCGGCGATCCGGTAGCGGATGCCGGGGAAAACGGTTTCGACCTCTTCCGCCAGCCGCTCGACCCCGGGGCCGCAGGCGGCGAAGCTTTCTTCCGTCTTGCATTCCGGACATCGGGCCGGCGGTACGGCGGTATAGCCGCAATGGTGGCACAAAAGCCGGCCGCCGAGCCGGTGTTCGACCAGCCAGGCAATGCATCGCGGGCATTGCATCCGGTGCCCGCAGGTCTGGCACAGGGTCAACGGCGCATAGCCACGGCGGTTCAAAAACAGCATCGCCTGTTCGCCGCCGGCGAAGGTTTCGACCAGGCTTTCGCGGAGCCGCGGCGACAGCCAGCACTGCGATGGCGTTTCCTCTTTTCTCATGTCGATGACGTCGATTTCGGGCAACGACGCCCCGGCGTGGCGGTCGGGCAGGAGCAAGGTTTGATAACGGCCGTCCCGGGCATTGAGAACGGTTTCCAACGACGGTGTCGCCGACGCCAGGACGATGGGAAAGCCGCCCAACTGGGCGCGGACGACGGCCATGTCGCGGGCGTTGTAAATGACGCCGTCTTCCTGTTTGAAGGACGGATCGTGTTCCTCGTCGGCGACGATGAGCGCCAAATCGGGGAACGGCAAAAACAACGCCGAGCGCGCCCCGACCACGACCCGGGTTCGCCCCTCGGCCACGGCCCGCCAGGTGACGCGCCGCTGCGCCGCCGTCAGGTCCGAATGCCAAACCCCAGGCGGCGCCCCGAACCGTTCCTTGAACCGCGTCAGCCATTGGGCGCTGAGCGCGATTTCCGGCAACAGCACCAGCACCTGGCCGCCGTGCTTCAGGGCTTCGGCGACGGCCTGGAAATAGACTTCCGTCTTGCCCGACCCGGGGACGCCTTCGAGAAGAACGACCCCGAAGCCGCCTCTTTCAGTCCCTTCTTGCAGTTTCTCCGCCGCCCGGGCCTGGTCAGACGACAGGTCGGGACCCGGCTTTTGCCAGTCGGGGCTGGCCTCGAGGCCGGTGGCGCGGTCTGGCAGCTGGACGGGGATGATTGCCCCGGCGTCGGCCAGCCCGCGGACGACCCCGGGCCCGGTGCCGGCCTCAAGCGCCAGTTCCGTCACCGGCCGGGGCGGGCCTTCGGCCAGGACCTTCAACACCCGTTCCCGGGCCTTGGTCATCCGGAACCCCTCGGCCTTGGGGTTGAGCGCATAGGCGCTCACCGGTTTCGGCGGGTTCAGGGCGTCGGGCACGCTCATCGCCATTTTCAACACCGCGCCGGGGGCGCTGAGGGTATAGCGCGCCACCCAGTCGATGAACCGGCGGCAGACCTCGGGCATAGACGGGCAGTCGAGCCGGGCGAAGACGTCCTTCATTTTCGCCTCGGGGACGCTGCCTTGGCCTTTTCCCCAGACGACGCCGGTCGCCTTGCGGGCGCCCAGGGGAACGGTAACGAAATCCCCGTCGGCCAGGGCCGTATCGTCGGGCACCCGGTAATCGTAGGTTCCGCCCAGGGGCAACGGCAAAAGGACGCCGACGCGCTGCCCCGGAAGATGGCGGGGAGCTTCGGACGGGGGCGATGCAGCGGCGGGGGTCATGGGCGTCGCTTGTGGGTTCCTGGGGGGTTCCTGATTGAAATCCGGTTTCTGGGGTATAATAGGCGATTCGCGGACAGTCGCGAGGCTTCTGGAGACCATGGGACGCAAAACCGACAAACCTGTCGTCGTTGACGATCAGGCCCCGGCCGAGGACGTTTCGGGCGACGCCGTCGCCGATTACCTGCGTCGGCACCCCGATTTCTTCACCGGCCGCCTGGACCTGTTGTCTGATATGGTGGCGCCTGACCGTTGGAGCGACGACAGCGTCGTCGACATGCAGCGGTTTCTGGCCGAGCGCCGTCTGGGTGAGATCGACGACCTGCGCAACTGCGCCCAGGAGGTCATCGAAACCAGCCGCACCAACATGTCGGTCCAGACCCGGACCCATGCCGCCGTCCTAGCGATGCTGTCCGCCGCCGATCTCGAACATCTGCTGAGGGTCATCAACGACGATTTGCCCCTGCTGCTGGATGTCGACGTGGTGACCTTGGGGATCGAGGCGCCGGGGTCGCCGGAGTCCGGTCTCCAGGCAGTGCCGGGGAAGGCCCTGGGCGCGCTTTTGGCGCTGGCGGAGGTCCAGAAACTGCCGCAGGGCGGCGTCGATGGGATTTTGGGGGCCGAGGAAAACGTCCGCCTGCTTAAGGACATCGGGGACGGGACGGAAGTCGGGGGCACGCTGTTCGGCGCCGCCGCCGGATTGGCCCGTTCGGCCGCCCTGGCCCGCCTGCGTCCTGGACGCGAGGTCCCGGCCGGGCTGGTGGCTTTGGGGTCCCGGGGTTCAGCTTTCCGTCCCGGCCAGGGGACGGAATTGATCGGCTTCCTGGCCCGAGTGCTCGAATCCTGCCTGCACCGGCTGGTGGAGGCTTCTGCTTGAACGACAAACCGGCGTTCGCCGCCGAACCGGCGGTCGTTTCCGCCATTGAGGACTGGCGGGCCTGGCTGGCCCACGAACGCCGTATCTCGAACCACACCCTCGACGCTTACAGCCGCGACCTCGGGAGCTTCCTCCGGTTCACCGCCGAACACCTCGGCTATGCGCCGGGGCTGCAGGACCTTCGGGCGCTGGAACCGGCGGACTTTCGCGGGTTTCTGGCCGATCGCCAGGCCCGGGGCCTGGCCCGCTCGTCGACGGCCCGGGCGATGTCCACGTTGCGCAATTTTTTCAAGTTTATCGAGCGCCAGGGCCTGGTGGAAAACGCTGCCATTGGCGGCATCAAGACGCCCAAGGTGCCAAGATCCGTGCCTAAGGCGTTGGACGAGGTGGACGCCCTGGAAACCGTTTCGGTCATCGAGGACTTGTCCGAGGAGCCCTGGATCGGCAAGCGTGACGCCGCGGTGCTGTTTCTGCTGTACGGGTGCGGGCTGCGCATCGGCGAGGCGCTGGGCCTCGACCGGGACCAGGTTGCGGAACCGGGTGACGCCATGGACACCATCGTCGTCACCGGCAAGGGGGACAAACAGCGCCTGGTGCCGGTACTGCCGGTGGTCGCCGAGGCCTTGGGCGATTACATCGACGCCTGCCCCCATGACTTGGCCCTCGACGGCCCGCTGTTCGTTGGCAAGCGCGGCAAGCGGCTGAGCGCGCGCATGATCCAGCGCCAGATGGGCCGCGTCCGGGCGCTCCTGGGGCTGCCGGAAACGGCGACGCCGCACGCCCTTCGCCACAGCTTCGCCACCCATCTGCTGGCTGGCGGCGGCGACCTGCGCACGATCCAAGAATTGCTGGGCCATGCGTCCCTCAGCACCACCCAGCGCTACACGGAAGTCGACGCCGGACGTCTGAAGAGCGTCTACGACGGCGCCCACCCCCGCGCCCGGCGTTAATCTTTCTTTTTTTCCCTGAGCAGCGCCAACGCCAGCGGACCCAGGGTGACGATCAGGCCGGTAAAGGCGAAGGCCCAGCCCCAGGAGGCGATGGTTTCGCCGCCGACGCCGGTGGGGCTGGCCAAATCAAGCATGACGCCGAACATCAGCGGCCCGGCGAAGGCGCCGATGAAGCCGATGCACGAATGCACCGCCATGGTGGCGCCTTGATAGCCCTTCGGCGCGGCGGCGACTACACCGGCGGTGATCGACGCCGAATCGCCGGTGAGGGTAATGCCGTAAAGCAATGACAGGCCGACGACGACCCAATAGGGCCAATCCGCGGAGATCCCCAATACGCAGGCCAGGACGGCGGAGGAAAGCATGACCATAGTGATGATCCGATGCCGTCCGAAACGGCGGCTGAGTTCGTTGCCCAAGACGCTCGACGGCAGGCCCAGCAGATTGATGACGGCGGCGATCGCCGTGGCGCTCCACCCCATGTTACCCGTCGGTCCGGTGGCGGCGGCGAACACCAGATAGGTGACGCCCCAGGCGCGGAAGACGAAAAGCTCGAAATTGTGCGCCGTATAGGCGAGCACGTATCCCATGGCGGCCCGGCACTGGAACACCGGGCGGAAATCGAGAAGGTGGGTGGACGGCCGGTCCGTCTGTTCGGGGTCTTGGTGGGGAAAGGCGAGGACGGCGAGGACCATTGCCGCCGCCGGCCCCAGCGAGGCGAGGCCGAAGGCCCAATGCCAGTCCAGCGCCGTCGCCACGACGCCGGAAAGATAAAATGAAATCGCCGTGCCGATGCCGAAGCTGGAGGTATAGAAAGCCACCGCCCGGCTTTGGTCCTTGTCGCCGGCCATGTGCCTGAGATGGTTGCTGAGAAGCTTGAGCCCCGGCATGTAGGTACCGGCGAGGGCGACGCCGGAAATGACGCGGAACACGAACGCCGACCAGAAGCCGCTCGTCATCAAGGCGAACCCAAGGGTGCCGACCGCCGTCAGGACCATGCACAGGTAATAGATTTTCCTGGGCGGCGTCCGGTCGGTGAGACTGACCAACACAGGCACCGCGGCAAGATAGCCGACATAGTAAATGCCGTTCAGCCACCCGGCGTCGGTTTTGGACAGGTTCCATTCGGCGAGGAATGTCGGCAACAGCGCCGGAAAGGTCGCGG
>PTLK01000116.1 GCA_002938075.1 Alphaproteobacteria bacterium MarineAlpha3_Bin3 | reverse complement strand
CCGCTCCCGGTTTCGATCACGTCGCCCTGGAAGATGGGGGCGCCGTCGCTGGCCTTGACCTTGGTGCCGTCGGTGCGGGTGATGGTGACCGTGCCCTGGAGGGCGGTGATCTGACCGATGGATTCAGCCCCGGCCGTCGCGGCCTGGGCAAGCTCCACGATCTCGCCGTCGGTTGATTGAGGACCGATAACCGGCGCTTTTGGGGGTTCAATGAACATCCCGGCTCCTAAGGCCCGTTAAAATCGCCCCCCAATAGGACTTTGGGTGTTGTTGTTATCGACGTCCGGAATAGTATATTTTTTTTCGGCGTCCATTGCCAGTTTTACCGCGAAACCGGTGAAGAATGCGCTAATGACGCCATGCGGCGTCTCCATCGGCGTTTGCCTGTCGTATCCCTTCGTTTCCCCTGAAAAAACCGCTTATGGGAAGGCCCCGATCCGCCGTCCAGGGCCGGTTTAATTTAATTTACGACGTCGGCTTCCAACTGCCCCATGATGTTGAGGAGGCGGAAAACGTTGAGCAAGACGTCCGTTTCCACCGCCGTGGCGTCCGAGTTGGCGTTGATCAGCGCCGTCTCGCCGGCCAGCACGTCGATCAGCGAGCGCTCGCCGAGCTGGCGCTCGCGGCGGGCCAGCTCAAGGAACTCGGCCGCGATATTGGCCTGGTTCTTAAGAAATTCCGCGTTCAGCTGGTCGCGCTCTAAATTGCTCCAGGTGTTGCGTGCCTGCTGCTCGAACGAATCGCGGGCATCGATGTAGCGGTCAGTGGAGGCCAGATGGTCCTTACTGGCGGCGCGGATGGTGTTGAGCTCGGTCAGGCCCAAATTCAACGAATACTTCAACTCGACCTTGAACAACTGTTCCGTCGACTGGTCGAGAGTGCCGCCGACGTCTTCTTTGCGCTTGGTTTCGGCAATGGCGTTGAGGACGGGGAACAGCTCGTCGGCGCGGGTCTGCCGTATGGTCTGGCGCAGGATATCGGCGTCCAACTTCGAGACCCGCAGGGCGGGGTTGTCCTGGTGCACGACCCGGATGATCTCGTCCAGCGTCTTCGGCAGCAGCTCGTAGGGCCCCCGGGGCTCGATCATATCCTCAATTTTGCCGGGGTCCTTGCCGAAGAAGCGGCGGAAGGTGTTGATGGCATTCCTGAGGTCGCCGGCGAAGTTGTTGCGCCGGGCCTCGGCCCCGGCCAACTGGGTCTTGGTCTGCAGCACGTCGGTGGTGAAGCCGCCGCCCCGCTGGACGCGCGAATCTTCGAGCTCCGCCTGGCGGCGGATGTTGGCGACCGAGCCCTCGGCGAAGCCGAGCACCTTTTTCGCCCGGATAATGTTGAGATAGGCCTCGATCCCCTGCAGAACCAGGGCTTGGCGGGCCGACGTCAGATTGAGCCGCGCGCGCGCCACCTCAAGCCGCGACCGGTCGATCCCGGCGTTGGTGGAGCCGAAATCCCATATCTGCTGGGTGATGGTGAAATCGACCTCGCGGGGCACTTGCTCGGTGTCGGCGGTGCCCGTCGCCTTGTTCTGTTTCTCGCGGCCCCAGTTGCCGGTGAAATCGAAGGTCGGATACCAGCCGCCCCAGGCGGCCTCGGCCCGCTCCTCCGCCGCCTCCAGGTCCGACTCCGCGGCCTTGATCTGCTTTTGGTTCTGGACCAGGTCGACCAGCAATTCCGACAGCGTTACCGCCTGCACCGGCGGCGCAGAAGCAAGCACCCCCGCGACGATGAACACGGCTAATGCTAATTTTATCGGAAATGCCCACACGACCGTAACTTAACGCCCCTTTCTTGAGTTATTCTCATCTCCCTCCACAAGGAGCCGGGCAAATCTTGTTGGAATCTTATACGACGCATGGGCACGGAATTACAAGAATATTCAATGGAATTAGAGGGGGATGGGGCTCCGGGTTCGAAAATAAAATAAACAAGTCATTTCAATAAATTATAATTTACCAAATTTCCTTTTATGAAAATGGCATGGGTTTTGCGACGTTGTTGTCGGTACGGGATTGGCCCGTGCCGGATGGTACGGGAGAAAACCCATGCGGACCGATTTTGGACCGAGGTACGATTTCGAAAACTTCCTGATGTCGGAATTCAACACCATGAGCGGTGCTTCGAAGCCGTCGATCGACCGCTTCGAAGCCGGATTACGGATCGTCAACGCGCTCGCCGACGACCTGACGCTGGACGTGGCGGAAGTCGATATCGATGACCTCTATTAAGCCTAGTATTAAGTTAAGTCTGGTAAAAGGTACTGTTTTACAATAACTTAACGGAAGGACGGAAGATGTGCCTTCTGAACGGGAATATCATCGCGCGTTGGCGGTGAGCCTGATGAAATCCGTCGGTTTGGATGACGCCATCGATTACGCGCTCAGGAACCAATGGCAGGGGGTGTTGGCGCAACTCCTCAGCCTGGCCAAGCTCCCACCGAGCCCCCACCGGCCCCCCCGACACGAAGACCTGAGAACCAAAGCACCCTAGGACCCGGGCGATCCGCCTGCGGCCGGGAGAATGCGCGGCCCGGCATAAATTTCCTTTGCCTCTTGTTTTTCCCAGATTTCCAACCTTATCCGGCTTCCCGGGATTGGGCGTCGACGACGGCCAGGGCGCTCATGTTGACGATTCCCCGGGCAGTCACCGACGGCGTCAGGATATGCGCCGGTTGGGCGGCGCCGAGCAGCATCGGTCCGACGGGCAGGCCGCCGCCGATGGATTTCAACAAGTTGAAGGAGCTGTTGGCGGCCTCGAGGCCGGGCAGGATCAACAGGTTGGCTTGGCCGCTGAGCCGCGAATGGGGGAACATCCGTTTGCGGTACTCCTCGTTGAAGGCGATGTCGGCCTGCATTTCGCCTTCGATCTCCAGGTCCGGGGCGCGGTCCCGCAACAACTCGACGGCGCGGTGCATCCTGTCGGCGGAAGGCGTGCCGGCGGAGCCGAAATTCGAATGCGACACCAGCGCCACTTTCGGCACCTCGCCGAAGCGCCGCACCGCCTCGGCGGCGAGAAGGGTCATTTCGACCAGTTCGTCCGCCGTCGGCTCGAAGGTGACGTGGGTGTCGCAAAGGAAGCAGGTGCCGCTCGGCATGATCAGGGTCGAAAGCGCCGAAACGTCCAGCACGCCGTCGGCCTTGCCGATGACATCCAGCACATGGCGCAGGTGTTCGCGGTATTGGCCGTAGGTGCCGCAGATCATGGCGTCGGCTTCGCCGCGTTTGAGCATCATCGCCGCGATCACCGTTGATTGGGTGCGCAGGATGGTGCGCGCCGCGTCCGGCGACACGCCCTGGCGTTGCATCAGCTCGTGGTAACCGCGCCAATAGTCGTCATAGCGGGGATCGTTCTCGGGATTGACGATCTCGACGTGCTTGTCGAGATCCAGCCTCAGGCCCAGTTTTTCGACCCGGCGTGAAATAACGTCCGGCCGCCCGACCAGGATCGGCCGGGCGATATTGTCGTCGATCAGCACCTGGATGGCGCGCAGCACCCGTTTGTCCTCGCCCTCGGCCAGGACCAGACGCTTGGGGTTTTGGCGGGCGCTGTCGAAGATGGGCTTCATCAACATGCCGGAGCGGAAGACAAACCGCGCCAGTTGTTCGTTATAGGCGTCGAAATCCTCGATCGGGTGCGTGGCGACGCCGCTGTCCATGGCGGCGCGGGCGACGGCGGGGGCGATTTCGACGATCAGACGCGGGTCGAACGGCTTCGGAATCAGATATTCGGGGCCGAATTTCAGGTCCTCGCCGCCGTAGGCCTGGGCGACGATTTCCGAACTTTCGGCCATCGCCAGGCCGGCCAGCGCCTTGACCGCCGCCAGCTTCATGTCTTCGTTGATGGTCGTGGCACCGACATCCAAGGCGCCGCGGAAGATGAACGGAAAACACAGCACGTTGTTGACCTGGTTCGGGTAATCGGACCGCCCGGTGGCGATGACCGCATCCGGGTTGGCCTTCCTGGCCTCGTCGGGGTTGATTTCAGGGTCCGGGTTGGCGAGCGCCAGGATAAACGGCTTGGCGGCCATCTTCTTGACCATTTTGGGTTTCAGGATTCCGGGCGCCGATAGCCCTAGGAAAACGTCGGCGCCTTCGATCACCGCATCCAGGTCGCGGGCCTTGGTTTTTTGGGCGTAGCGCGCTTTTTCCGGGTTCATGTCCTGTTTGCGGCCCTCGTAGACGACGCCGATGACGTCGACCAGGGTGATGTTGTTCTTTTTCATGCCTAATTGGACCAACAGGTCGAGGCACGCGATGCCGGCGGCGCCGCCGCCCGTGGATACCAGTTTGACGTCTTTCATCTTCTTGCCGACGACGCGCAATCCGTTGACCAGGGCCGCCGCGGCGACGATCGCCGTGCCGTGCTGGTCGTCGTGGAAGACCGGGATGTTCATCCGTTCGCGGAGCTTGCCTTCGACGATG
Source organism: Alphaproteobacteria bacterium MarineAlpha3_Bin3 (assembly GCA_002938075.1). Classification (GTDB taxonomy): domain Bacteria; phylum Pseudomonadota; class Alphaproteobacteria; order Rhodospirillales; family Casp-alpha2; genus Casp-alpha2. The sequence goes on along the minus strand of PTLK01000116.1, from coordinate 2,121 downwards.
AAGCACTCCGGCGACTTGATGTCTTCGAGGTTGATGGCGCCGAAAGTCGGTTCCAGGCTGGCGATGATGTCGACCAACTTGTCCGGGTCGGATTCGTCGACCTCGATGTCGAAGACGTCGATGCCGGCGAACTTCTTGAACAGCACCGCCTTGCCCTCCATCACCGGCTTCGACGCCAGCGCCCCGATGTTGCCGAGGCCGAGAACGGCGGAACCGTTGGTAATAACGCCGACCAGGTTCTGCCTTACGGTCAGGTTCGCCACTTCCGACGGATCGTCGACAATGGCGTCGCAGGCCGCCGCCACCCCGGGCGAATAGGCGAGCGCCAGGTCGCGCTGGTTGCCGAGCGGTTTGGTCGCCGTGATCGACAGCTTTCCCGGCCGCGGATAGCGGTGATAATGAAGCGCCATTTCCCTGAGTGTTTTGTCGGTCATCGGTTTTTCCTAGTCCGTGCCCTAATCCGTGTCCTAATTCGTGATTGCCGGTAGGGTGATTGGTAAAACGCATTGGAGCAACCGGTTTTCAGGAAAAGCCGATGATCGACACCGAACCCGCGCCCGTATCCACGGTCATCGGCCACCGTGGCGCCGCCGGGCACGCGCCGGAAAACACCCTGGCGTCGTTGGAAGCCGCCTCCGGACTGGGCGTCCGCTGGGTCGAATTCGACACCAAGCTGACCGCCGACGGCCACGTGGTCGTGTTCCATGACGATACCCTGGAACGGACCACCGGCGGCAGTGGGACCGTGGCGGAAACGACGCTTGCCGACCTTCGGGCCCTCGACGCCGGGAGCTGGTTCGACGCCGCCTATGCCGGCCAGCGGGTGCCGACATTAAAAGAGGCGATGGAAACCCTGGCCCGGCTCGGCCTCGGCGCCGTCGTCGAGATCAAGCCCAGTCCCGGCCGGGAAAGGGAAACCGGTTTGGCCGTCGCCGGAGCGCTGGCGGCGGGGTGGCCGGAAACCTTGCCGGCGCCGTTGATTGCCAGCTTCGAGCCGACGGCCCTCGGCGCCGCCCGCGACACGGCGCCGAACATCCACCGCGCCCTCAACGTGTTCAAAATCCCATGGGGCTGGCGGAACCGGACGAAGGCCCTGGGCTGCCGGGCGGTGCATTGCCTTGAGAAGAATTTGACCGCCAGGCAGGTCGGCGTTCTCAAGGACGAAGGGATGGTGGTCCGCGCCTTTACCGTCAACGACCAGACCCGTGCCGAGACGCTGTTGCGGTGGGGGGTCGATGGGGTGTTCAGCGATTACCCCGAGCGCCTGCTTCCGCGATAACCGCTAACGGCAACCCCGCCCGTCTTCGCAAGCCCTTTTCCTTGGCCTTTGGCGCGCCGATCATGGTATCAGCGTTGCAGGCGAGGCCCACCGAGCAGCAACGGAATTTTCCCTTGAACGCCATTTTCTTCGCCATTGTCCTGATCGCCTTTGTCGTTGCCGGGTTCCGGCAACTGACCTGGACGCCGCCGGCGCCGGACGCCGCCGCCCCTGCCCAAGGCCCGATGCAGGAACTGGGCACGGCGATGATCGACGCCGCTACCGGGTCGGTGACGTTGGCGTTGGGGCTGATCGGCGTCATGGCCCTGTTTCTGGGCCTGATGAAGGTGGCCGAGGAAGGGGGGCTGCTGACTATCATCGCCCACACCGTCCGGCCGCTGATGGTGCGGCTGTTTCCCGACGTGCCGGCCGACCATCCGGCGATGGGGTCGATGATCCTCAACATGGCGGCCAATGCGATGGGGCTGGGCAACGCGGCGACGCCGTTCGGCATCCGCGCCATGGAACAACTGGACACCCTGAACGCCACCAAAGGCACGGCGTCCAACGCCATGGTCCTGTTCCTGGCGATCAATACCTCCAGCGTCACCATTTTGCCGACCGGCGTGATCGCCCTTCGCGCCGCCGCTGGTTCCGTCGATCCGGCCGGCATCCTGCCGACGACTCTGTTCGCGACCATCTGCTCGACCACGGTGGCCATCGTCGTCGCCAAGCTGTGCCAGAATTATTGGCCGGTCCCGGCAACGCCCCCGGCCCCGGCGCCGTCTGATGCCCGGGGGGATGCCCAGTCCGATTGGCAGATGGTGGCGGCGGCGGGCGACGACGATAGGGAGGACGACGAA
>PTLK01000115.1 GCA_002938075.1 Alphaproteobacteria bacterium MarineAlpha3_Bin3 | reverse complement strand
TTCAATACCGCCAGCGGCCTAAAATCTCCGATGCCGCCCTTGGAAAATCGTCTGGAACCGGGTCAGGCGGTCGATTATTCGGTGCTTTGAAGCGCCACCGTTCAGGTCACCTTGAGACGTATTAGGCCTAGTCCTTCGACTCCACCTTCCATGACGTCGCCCCGCTGGACGGCGCCGACGCCAGCCGGTGTATCGGTGAAGATCAAATCCCCTGGCCTGAGTTCGAACAATCCCGACAGATGGGCGATGACCTCCGGCAGGGACCAGATCAACTGATTGACGTTGCCGTCCTGGCGGGTCTCGCCATTGACGTCGAGCCAGATGCGGCCTTCGGCAATGTGCCCGGTAACGTCGGCGGCGGCAACGGGGGGTTGGGGAATGACAAAAGCCAAGGCGGGTTCTCCCGGTCGGGGATGAATTGACGGTACAAGAATTTATTCTAGTTGTCAGGCTTCAACCCTTTACAGTATCCAAATCAACGGGTTCCGGTTTGGCCCTGGGCGGATCTGCCCAAGCCGGAGGCCCAACCGCCGCCCAACCGGGGAAGGAGAGGTCTTTCGGTCTCCCGGGCGGGGCGGCTGTGAACCGCCGAAACAACAGCGAATAGGGGCTAACAAGGCATTCCTGGGAATTTACCGCCGGCGGACGATCCGTGGGCCGCCGCTATTCGCGTATGGCTCCCAGGGAGGTGCCTGATGATGGACCAAAATACTGATTGGCTGATCGAATTCGTTCACGATTATGACGACAGTTATTTCGTCACCAAACGCGGTCTCGACGCGACGCTGGTGGTGGTCAAAAAATTCGACCTGGCGGTGGACGAGGTGATGGCGTTTACCTGCCATCAACGCGCCAACAAGGCGTTGACCGCCTTTCACTTCCACCCCGACTTCCCGCTCGAAGACCGCCCGGGATACATGCGCCGGCACGCCGAAGGCCATGAACTGGTGCTCAGCGTCGGCTCCCCGCTGGTGGCGCTGCGGGAGCGGAAAATGCGCGTCTTCGAGGAACGGGTTTCCGGGATCGGGCGCGGCCTCGCGGTGAGGCTGCATACGGCGGCCCGGTTCCTGGCCGCCGGGGGGTCGATGACCCGCTGACCGGCTGGCAAGAGGGGGGTCTTCCCCGGCCCGTTTCTGCCCGGCCCGGCCCTGTCCCGGGACTCCCTGGGGCGGGGGGAACCTGCTATACCAAACGCGCCCCCGGCGTCCATGGCCGGGGGCGCGTTTGGCCCGCCTTGGACCCACAGGACGCCTGAGAAACATGAGCGACACCCACCCCGAAATCCGCCAAGCCGTCCGCGCCCTGTGCAAGGACTTCCCCGGCGAATACTGGCGTGCGCTGGACCGCGAGCGGGCCTATCCGACCGAATTCGTCAAGGCGTTGACCGATTCCGGGTTCCTGGCCGTTCTGATCCCCGAGGAATACGGCGGCAGCGGCCTCGGCCTATCGGAAGCCGCTGCCATCCTCGGCGAAATCCACCAATCGGGCGGCAACGGCGGTGCCTGCCACGCTCAGATGTACATGATGGGGACCGTTCTCCGGCACGGTTCGGATGAACAGAAAAACGAGATCCTGCCGAAAATCGCCGCCGGCGAGAAGCGGCTTCAGGCCTTTGGCGTCACCGAGCCGACCAGCGGCACCGACACCAGCCGCATCCGCACCACCGCCGTACGGGACGGCGATGATTACATCATCAATGGCCAGAAGGTGTGGACGTCCCGGGCCGAACACTCGGACCTGATGCTGGTGCTGGCCCGCACACAGCCCCGCGACGCAGGCGAAAAACCCCACGACGGCATGTCCGTGTTCATCATCGACATGCGCGATGCCAAGGATCGTGGCCTGACCATCAAGCCCTTAAGGGCGATGATCAACCACGCGACCACGGAAGTCTTTTTTGACGATTTACGTGTGCCTACACGTAATTTGGTCGGCGAAGAGGGCAAGGGATTCCGGTATCTGCTCGACGGCCTCAACGCCGAGCGCATCCTGATCGCCGCCGAGGCCATCGGTGACGCGCGGTGGTTCATCGCCAAGGCGACGGCGTACGCCGGCGAACGCCGGGTCTTCGACCGCCCGATCGGCGAAAACCAGGGCATTCAGTTCCCCATCGCCGGCGCCCATGCCCGCACCGAGGCCGCCGATCTGATGGTCGAAAAGGCGGTCGGCCTGTTCGATGCCGGCGAGCCCTGCGGCGCGGAGGCCAACATGGCCAAGCTCTTGGCCGCCGATGCCTCGTGGGAGGCCGCCGACATGTGTTTGCAGACCCATGGCGGGTTCGGCTTCGCCGAGGAATACGATATCGAGCGCAAGTTCCGCGAAACCCGGCTTTTCCAGGTCGCGCCCATTTCCACCAACCTGATCCTCAGCTACATCGCCGAGCACGTGCTGGGGCTGCCGCGGTCGTTCTAGCCGTTTTCGGTTTTCGGCGGCGCCGGGGTTCCGGGCCGGTAATAGACGAAGGTGGCCATCACAAGGGCGCCGAAAAGGGTATAGACAACCGTGAATACCCATCCCGGGGCCGAATAGTATAAAAGGCGGTCGAGCCAGTCGGCGATGAAGCCGGCCTGGTATCCCTGCTCGCCGGCCCTTCGGCGCATCTCGCTTTCCCAGATCGTCAACGGGCACCACTGGCCCAGCCACTGCTGGACGACGACGTAGGCGATGGCGCCGAGATGGACGTAGCGGAAGGTCTGGTTCCGGGTCCACGCCCAGCCCAGTCCCCAGCCGGCGAGAATCAGCACCTGCCCGACGACGACGAACAACAGGAACAGCGTATGGACGACGCCGATGAGATCGGCCCAGAAACCGTAATTCACCGTCCTCCCCCGCTCGTAAAAGCCCAGGATAGCGCGAAAAGGCAGTGCCGTGCTAAGTAAGCCTTATGACCCTGGATATGGCCCCCCTCGGGCAATGGATCGGCCGCACCGAGGACGCCGGGGACGTCGCTACCACGGCGGCGCCCCTGGCCTGCCTGGCGGCGACCCTGGACCGCGACGATCCCGAACCGGAAACCGGCGATGGCTGAGCCCCGCAAGCGCCAACCGGAAGCCGACGTCATTGTCGTGTTGGGCTCGAAATTGTCGCCCGACGGCGGGCCGACGCCGTCGCTGAAGCGCCGCGTCGCCCAGGCCGTGCGCCTGTTTAGCGAAGGCCGGGCAGAAAATCTTTTGCTGTCAGGCGGCGTCCATGACCACCCGACGCCCGAGGCCGAGGTGATGGCGGCCATGGCCCGGGACGCCGGCATCGGTGCCGAAAACATCGTTATCGAGGCCCGTTCCCTCAACACCCTCGAGAACGCCGCCCTCTCGGCGGCGGAAATGGAGAAACGCGGCTGGCGCCGCGCCATCGTCGTCACCGATAATTTCCACCTGCCGCGGGCGCTCTTTACCTTCCGCCGCTTCGGCGTCGAGGTCACCGGCAGCGCCGCCCCCGGCGTCCGGGCCGACATGTCGGTGAAGCGGATCGCCGTCGCCTGGGCCCGCGAGGCGGTGGCGCTGCCGGTTTACGCCGTCCGGTTCCTGAGCGGCCGGGCCAAACGCGTTGTCGGGCGGGAACAAGGGCGTTAAAACCGCAACATGGCTGAAAACAGGGACCTTCCGTTGACCGGCGTCCGCGTGCTCGACGCCGCCACTTTCATCGCCGCGCCCTATACCGCTACCATCCTGGGCGAATTCGGGGCCGAGGTGATCAAGGTCGAACGGCCCGACGGCGGCGATCCGTTCCGGTATTTCGGCACGGCCACGGAAAGGGACGATTCGACCCTGGCGTGGCTGTCGGAATCGCGCAACAAGAAATCCGTGACCCTGGACCTCAAACAAGCCGAAGGCCAGGAACTGTTCAGGCGGCTGGCGGTGAAATCCGACGTCATTTGCGAGAACTTCCGCCCCGGCACGCTGGAGAAATGGGGCCTCGGCTGGGACCGACTGAGCCGGGAAAACCAGGGCCTGGTGCTGCTCCGCATTACCGGCTACGGACAGACCGGGCCCTACAAGGACCGCCCCGGGTTCGCCCGCGTGGCCCATGCCATAGGCGGGCTGACCCACCTTGCCGGCCATCCCGGCGAAACCCCGGTGACCCCGGGATCAACGTCGCTCGGCGATTACATCTCGGGCCTGTACGGCGCCATCGGGGTGATGATGGCGCTCCGCCACCGCGACCAAACGGGCCGCGGGCAGGTCATCGACTTAGGCCTTTATGAATCGGTGTTCCGGATGCTCGACGAAATCGCCCCGGTCTATGCCAAGACCGGTTTCGTCCGCGAACCCGAAGGCACGGGTACGGTCAACGCCTGCCCGCACGGCCATTTCCCGACCAAGGACGGCAAGTGGGTGGCTATAGCGTGCACCACCGAAAAGATGTTCCTCAGGCTTTGTCAGGCGATGGGCGAAGAGGGCGCCGAACTGGCCAGGGCTTTTGGCGAACAGAAAAAGCGCCTGGCCGGGCGTGACGAGGTCAACAAACGGGTCGGTGACTGGACCGGGGCCATGGACCGCGACGCGCTGATGGTCGTGTGCCTGGAATTCGAGGTCCCGGCGGGGCCTATTAATACCATCGCCGACATCTTCGACGATCCGCAGTTCCAGGCCCGCGGCGACCTGACGGCGGTGACCCTGCCGGGCCTGGGCGAGGTGGTGGTGCCGTCGCCGCTGCCGAAGCTGTCGGAAACGCCGGCGCAAATTACCTCCCTGGGCCCCGGTTTGGGCGAGCATAATGAAGACGTCTATGGCCGGCTGTTGGGGCTTTCGGCGGAACAACTGGGAAAACTCAGGAAAGACGGCGTGATCTAGATATGATGTCTCGGGAGGTTGTTCCTTCGGTCCAACCTTGAGAAGCTGAAGGTTGCAAAAACAAGGGCATTGGGACCCATCGACGCGGTCCTTTCGAGAACCAAAACAATAGCCGATGGCCGGTTATTCCGGATTCGGAAGAAATTTTCAATGGGCTTGAATAAAGCGCGGTTTTAGGTGTTTAGTTTCCCGGAGGCGCGCGTTCTGGCGCGCCGCAACCACCAGGGGAGCCAAGAATGATCAAGCGAATCCTATTGATAGCCGCTGTCGCCGCGTTCGCCGGCGCAACGTTCACCACCCCGGCCCAGGCCGCGCACTGTCCCAAGGACGTCAAGAAAATTAAGGCCGCCCTGTCCATGATCAAGGACGCCAAGATGATGACGATGGCCAAGGACGCCGCCAACGAAGGGCTGGCCCTTCACAAGGCCAAGAAGCACGGCGAAGCGATCAAGGTCCTGCACGCGGCGATGGAAAAGAACGGCATCAAGCATTAGCCCATTACACCTCCCTAAGAAGCGTCTCAGGAAACCGGACGCCTGCTGCCCCCGGCCCGAATTTCGAAAACTCGCGGGGCGGTTTTTTTGTCCGTTTCCGCAGGGACGCCCGGGCCGTCATTCGCCGACGAAAAATCAAAGCCGGCGGTCCCGCTATTTTTACGTTAAACGACAACGCTTTGAATCCATTCCGCCACCCCAGATTAAGTCACATTATCTAGGGCAGCCCCAAGATATATCGAACGGAACAATGACAGGGGGTTTCGTTTTATGTCGTCTAACGGGATGACGCCCGGGCCGCGCCTGCCGCCAACGCCGTCGCCGTGCCGGCGCCGGTCACCTTTATCCGCCAATCCCTGAGTTGCTTCGTCCGGCTGGCGGCGAAACGGGTCTTTGGGTCGCCGTTGACCAGCCGTTCCATCTGGCGCTTTTTCTTCAGTTCCAGCTCCGCCCGGCGCATGGCCACCAGATGCGCCGTGCCGAGGCCGCGGCCGGTGGCGTCGCGCCAGGCATCCAACTGCCTGGCCCGGAAAGCGGCCAGGGGATCCTTGCCCTTGCCATCGCCGCCGCCAATGCGCTGGGCATCGCGACGGGCCTTGAAGCGGGCATTAAGCCGCGCCATGCGGTCGTGGTCGATGCGTATAAAGAGCTTGGCCTTGGTTCCCGGGGTCCGAGCGGCGACCGCTGTCGCGCCGCCGGGGCCGCCCCCTTGCCGGCGCCAGAAGGTCAGCACCTTTTCCTTGTAGGGGCCGTTCCGTTGCGGGGTCGTCGAATGGTAATAGCCGGCCGCGTCGGTCCAGTCGCCGGTGGCCGCGTGCATGGACTTCAGGTAGGTCGCCGCGTAGGTGGTGTTGGCACGGGGGTCGAAGGCCTCGTCCAGGGTTTCGAAGGCGCCGGCGTGGTAGAACAGGTTCACCTGCATGCAGCCGACGTCGATGTTGCGAACCCCCTGGGTCATAAGGATTTCAACTTCGGCCAAAGCTTCGGCTTTGGTGTCGAAAAACCGGCCCTGGCCGCCGGAGGTGACCGTCCACGGCCAGGCAACATTTACCCCGTTTGCGTCGTCCCGGCGCCCCGATTCGGCCAACGAAATAGCCGTCAGCAGGTGCCGGGGGATGGCCATCCGGCGTTCCGTCCGCGTCGTCTCCAGGCGGCATAAATTCCAAGCATTATCAAAGGCTTGAGCCGAAATAGCCCAGGCCGGGGAAGGCCCCGGCAAGGCCGCCGCCAGGACGCCCAAACAGATCATGCGGATCA
>PTLK01000114.1 GCA_002938075.1 Alphaproteobacteria bacterium MarineAlpha3_Bin3 | reverse complement strand
ACCAATAGCGGCAGAAATCGGCCAGCAGTATCATGGTATTTTTGGGGTTCCCGATGACCCCCGGGGCGTCCACCTGGATAGCGATTTCGTGGTTTCACCTGACATGCTGCTTTCCTTTTTAGGTAGTTCTGGACCCTGAAAAATCGCCCGTAATGAATCAATGAAGTGAGGCAAGGGATGTGCCGGAAACCGGATTAAATCCGTCACCGGCTGCGGGCGGTGATCTGGCGCTGGCGGGCCAACACTTCCCTCGGCCAGCGGCTCTTGATGAAAGCAAGAACGGCCCAAATCTCGCGGTCCTTGAGGTCTTCGCCGAATCCCGGCATGGCGCTGTTGAACCCCGGCAGCGCCATGCCGGCGCTGCCTTTCTTGGTGTAGTCGAACAGCACCTTGTCCGAATGGTGCCAGGTATGGCCGCTTTCGTCGTGGGGCGGCGCCTTCAACGTGCCATCGGCGTTGCGGGTCCGCCAGCTGGCCTGCCCTTGCAGGTCGTCGCCGTGACACGATGCGCAGTGGCCCCGGTAGACTCCTTGGCCGAGCGCCACCATCTCCACGTTTCCGGGGTCGGCGTCCTCGGGTGGCCCGCCGGGCGCGAAAAGGGCGTACAGGCCGGCGCCGAGGACGGCGGCGGTGGCAAGGCCGATAAATATCTTGGTTTTGGCCATTGGTTTTTTTCCTTCACTTCGCCCCCCCTGATAACGCTTCCAGCGGGCGGAAGGTCAAGTATACTCCGCCGGTCATGCCCCTATACGACTACGACCTGATCACCATCGGCGCCGGCTCCGGCGGCGTGCGCGCGTCCAGAAGGGCGGCGGCCATGGGCGCCAAGGCCGCCATCGTCGAGAACCTGCGCACCGGCGGAACCTGCGTCATGCGCGGCTGCGTGCCCAAGAAGCTTTTAGTCTACGCCGGCCACTTCGCCGATGACTTCGAGGATTCGGGCGGTTACGGCTGGGAACGCGTCGACCCCGGCTTCGACTGGCCGGCGCTCATCAAAGCCAAGAACAAGGAGCTCGACCGGCTCGAAGCGGTCTATCACCGAATCCTCGGCGAGGCCGGGGTCGAGGAAGTCTTCGCCACCGCCACCCTCGCCGATCCGCACACGGTCGAGGTCGATGGCAAAAGCCTGACCACGAAGACCCTCCTGGTGGCCACCGGCGGCTGGCCGATGATGCCCGACATCCCCGGCATCGAACACGTGATCACGTCGAACGAGGCGCTCGATTTGCACGAACTGCCGGACCGCATCGCCATCATCGGCGGCGGCTATATCGCCGTCGAATTCGCCGGCATCTTCAATTCCCTCGGCGCCCGGGTCACCGAGATCATCCGCGCGCCGCAGATCCTGCGCGGCTTCGACGACGACGTGCGCGACATGCTGGCCGGGGAAATGGAAAAGAAGGGCATCGACATCCGCCGCGAGACCGTGGTCGAGGAGATAACCAAGGAAGGCAATAAGTCCGGGGGGGCATTTTCGCTCAAACTGAAAGGCGGCGGCACCATCGCCGCCGACCGGGTCATGTACGCCACCGGCCGCGCCCCCAACACTAAGGGCATGGGGCTGGGGGAAGCCGGCGTCGAGTTGGACGGCAAGGGCGCCGTCAGGGTCGATGAATTTTCCCGCGCCTCGGTCGACAACATCTACGCCATCGGCGACGTCACCGAGCGCATGAACCTGACGCCGGTCGCCATCGCCGAGGCCGAGGCGATGGTCAGGACGGCCTTCGGCGGCCAGCCCACCGCACTTGATTACGCAAACGTGCCCTCGGCGGTGTTCAGCCAGCCGCCGATCGGCACCGTGGGATTAACCGAGGCCGAGGCCCATGTTGAGGCCGGGGCCGGCGGCGGCATCGATGTCTACGTGTCGCGCTTCACGCCGATGAAATTCACCCTTTCGGGCCGCGACGAAAAATCGATGATGAAGCTCATCGTCGAGCGCAAGACCGGCCGCGTGCTCGGCTGCCACATGGTCGGCATGGACGCGCCGGAGATCATCCAGGGCTTCGCCGTGGCGCTCCGCACCGGCGCTACCAAGGCCGACTTCGACGCCACCATCGGCATCCACCCGACGGCCGGCGAGGAGTTCTTTACGCTACGGGAGAAGCGGGAAGATTTGGGGAGGGGGGAGGCTTAAGAGAGACGGAGGATAGGCTGATTTTGGCGATCCAGAGATTTAAAAAAAGGACACTAATTAATCAATTTCGCACCTAGAATAACCGGCATGTACGAATTGGTATCAACTCTATCAAGAAACCATCCTGCGCAAAGATCAATTTATGACTAGCAACACATCTAAAGAAACCATAGGTACTTGGATCATCCATCATGGTCGAAAAATCACGATGGATGCTCTAGGCCCTTCGGAGTTTCCGGCTATTGATGAAGCATCGAAGGCTGCCCATCTCCTTTCGGGACTTGGCGAAACTAATAATGCAACGCTTAACCAAGCTGAAGGTGCAGGCAGTTGCAAAAGCTGCTCGCCTCAACCCACGCCATGAGCTTAATGTCCTTCTTCAACTCCTTGAGGAAAAGCGGTTAATCGAGAAAACGAAAGACGGAATAAATGTTCTGGGTGTGACTACACGCGGGACACTTAAACACGCTTCGGATTTTTTTAATGATGCCCAACCATCAAAAATTGAGTCTGCCTCTATCGATCTAGCCGAAAAAACTTCAAAAACCCCGATTGCAAAAAAGGACATTGCAGAGTTCATAGGGGATACGCATGAATTGACGACTCGTGATCCGGACGCCGCTGGGAAGGATGACGGGCCCGGGGGAAATGGAGACAAATGTGGACCTTTGCGTACCTTTGCGTACTTTTCGGTGGAGATTTTCCATAACGCTGGAAAAGCCGACAAAAGCCACCATTCCGGCGGGAGTTTTCCATAACGCCAGGACGACATGGTGACGACATGATGATGATCCGGGAACGACGTGCACCCGCCCCACCGCCGGTTTTTCTGGAAATATTAACCGCACTGGCGTATAGGAGCGGTCGGCGTATAGGAGCGGTCAACGAACCGGGCAAACTCGAAAAAGAGACTTCGACATGGCCAGGAAATGGGCGCTAGAGCAGATCGGGGTTGATCGGAATCGCCTGCGCGGTCCGTTCAATCGCGTGAATCCGCGCTGATGGCCCGGTGAATGCTGGAACTGGGGCGCCAGTTGCATATGGAAGGCCGCCTTGGCGAGGCGGCGGCGGTCTATCAAAAGATTCTCAGCAAGGACCCGGGAAACGCGGAAGCGCTCCATCTCCTAGGCGTGGTGTCGCTTCAAAACGGGGATTTCCCACAGGCCATCCGGCTGATCCGGGATTCGATCGCCATGGCCGGCGAAAACCCCGACTATTTAAACAACCTTGGTCAGGCCCTTTATTGCGCCGGGGACCTTTCCGGGGCGTTGGAAAGTTACCGCCGGGGGCTTAAAGGCAACCCCCTGCACCCGGACATTCTCAATAATCTCGGCCTTACGCTCAATGACCTGGACCGACTGGAGGAAGCCCAGGAAGCCTACGAAACGGCGCTGGCCCAGGATGGGAGTTGGCCCGATATTCTCCACAATTACGGGGTTCTGCTGCAGGCCAGGGGCAACCTGGAAAAAGCCCAGGAATCCTACGTCGAGGCCTTGCGCCTGGAGCCCCGGATGGAGCACACGCACCTGAGCTTGGGTTCGCTTTTCAACGAGCAGGGGAACAAGGAAGCGGCCATCCGCGCCTATCAAGCCGCGGTTGAATTAAACCCGCTTTATGGGGAAGCCCATGAAGCGCTGAAAGTACTCTATTGGGATTTGGGCCAAAAGGACCGCATGGACGATTCCTATTATCGCGCCTGTGAATTGCTGCCCCAATCGTCGGAAGCCCATTGCAACTTGGGCAAGGCGTTGGTTTTTTCACAGAAATTGGATGAAGCGGAAAAAGCGCTCAACCGGGCGCTGGCGCTTGACGCTGAAAACGCCGAAGCCCATAGCGGGCTGGGTTGCCTGTACACGAAACAGAAAAAATTCGATGAAGCCGCCGCCGAACACCAACAAGCCGTCCGCTTGGATGGGCAGAATCCTTTTTTTCGGGAGGAATGGGGCAACACCCTTTCCCTGGCCGGGGATTTCAAGCAAGCCGTCGGCGTTTTTCTGCGTGCCCACGAACTGCATCCCAGGCGCAGCAGCATCTTGGGGGCGTTGACCATCGCCATGAACGAAACCGGCGACGCAAGGGTCTCTGAAATTGTCGACATTGACGAATTCCTCACCACGCGTTTTCTCGAAGTTCCGGACGGCTTCGATGATCTTGATGCCTTCAACGAGGCTCTTCACGTCGAACTCGAGGCGATGCACACCGAGCATCCGGAACCACCGGGCCAAACCATGAAGGGCGGCACCCAGATTCCGGGCAGCCTTTTCACCGGCCCGACAGGCTTAACGGCAGTGTTGAAGGAAAAGATTTCAAAGGCCCTTTCCGAATACATCCATTCATTGGAGAAAGATTCGGAGGAGAAAGATCCGGATCATCCTTTCCTCAGATACCTTAATCCCGATTTCCGGTTCACCGGGGCCTGGTCGACCATCCTTCACGGGTCCGGGTACGACAACAGCCATCTCCACAATGAAGGCTGGATCAGCGGCGTTTATTACATTAAGGTTCCCGACCTTCCGGAAGACAGGTGGCAGGCGGGCGAAGGCTGCATCCAGATCGGCGAGCCGCCGCCCAGGTTCGTATCGGAACGCAACAAGGCCCAGCGGTTGATCCGCCCCATACCCGGCATGGCGTTGTTCTTCCCGTCCTATTTCTGGCACGGGGTGCGGCCCTACGAAAAGGAAGCGATCCGCCATTCCATGGCTTTCGATGTTATTTAGGCTTGATGTTGGGCCGGTTGGAACTGAACCAGGGACCCCGGCTTCGCCGTTGCCCTCAGATGCGGCGTCACCAAGGCCGACTTCGACGCCACCATCGGCTTTTACCCCTGTACCGGTTTTTCTGGAAATATTAACCGCACCGGCGTATAGGAGCGGTCTACGACCTGGGAAAACCTGAAATAGAGATTTGACATGGCCAAGAAATGGGCGCCGGACAACTGGCGCGGCAAACCGATCCGCCAGGTGCCGGAATACCCGGACGCGGGCGCGATGGAAGCGGTGGAAAAGCAGCTCCGCCGCATGCCGCCGCTGGTCTTCGCCGGCGAGGCCCGCAATCTTAAACACCAACTCAGCCAGGTCGCCGAAGGCCAGGCGTTTATGCTGCAGGGCGGCGACTGCGCCGAGAGCTTCGCCGAGTTCCTCCCCGACAACATCCGCGATACCTTCCGCGTGCTATTGCAGATGGCCGTGGTGCTGACCTTCGGCGCCGCCCTGCCGGTGGTCAAGATCGGCCGCCTGGCCGGGCAGTTCGTCAAGCCCCGATCCGAGCCGACGGAAACCATCGACGGCGAGACCCTGCCCAGTTACCGCGGCGACATGGTCAACGCCATGGAGTTCACTGCGGCTGCCCGCACGCCGGACCCGGACCGGTTGGTTCAGGGATACAACCAGTCGGCGGCGACCCTGAACCTGATCCGGGCCTTCGCCCAGGGCGGATACGCCGACCTGCACAAGGTCCATCAATGGAACCTAGGCTTCGTCGACGACAGCCCGCTGGCCGAACGCTACCGGGACCTGGCCGACCGGCTCGACGAAACGCTGGCGTTCATGGCCGCCTGCGGGCTGACCTCGGACACGACGCCGCAGATTCGCGAGACCGATTTCTTCACTTCGCACGAGGGGCTGCTGCTGAACTATGAACAGGCCATGACCCGCGTCGATTCGACCTCCGGCGACTGGTACGACACCTCGGCCCACCTGTTGTGGATCGGCGACCGCACCCGGCAATTGGACGGCGCGCACGTCGAATTCATGCGCGGCATCGCCAACCCGCTGGCCTTCAAGGCCGGACCGTCAACCGACGCCGACGAGATGCTGAAACTCATCGACATCCTCAACCCCAGGAACGAGCCCGGCCGGCTGACGATCATTTCGCGCATGGGCGCGGATAAGGTGGAAACCTTGCTGCCGCCGTTGATCCGCGCCGTCGAGGCCAAGGGCAGGAAGGTGGTCTGGGTCTGCGACCCGATGCACGGAAACACCGAGAAAAGCGCCACCGGCTATAAGACGCGGCCGGTCGTGCGCATCCTCGAGGAGGTCAAGGGCTTCTTCGCCGTCCATCGGGCCGAAGGCACGCATGCTGGCGGCGTCCATTTCGAAATGACCGGCCAGGACGTCACCGAATGCACCGGCGGCGCCCAGGCCATCACCGAGGCCAACCTGTCGGACCGCTACCATACCCATTGCGATCCAAGGCTGAACGCCAAGCAGGCGTTGGAATTGGCGTTCCTGTTGGCGGAAATCCTCAAACTCGGCCGGTCCCAGGTCGCCGCCAAGGCCCCCGGGCGCGCCCGGCAGGCTAACTAATGGCCCCCGATACCGATAACAAAAGCGATGCCGAAACCGATACCGGCGCCGATTCCAAGACTGACGCACAGACGGAAGACCACATCCGGCGCTGGACTGATGATTATGTCCTGAAGACCAAAAAGACGGTCGAAC
>PTLK01000113.1 GCA_002938075.1 Alphaproteobacteria bacterium MarineAlpha3_Bin3 | reverse complement strand
GATGTTGGCCAGGACGCGGATCGGTTCGCTCATCGAGCGCAGCATCATCAGGCCGATGATCATCAGCGACAGTACGATGACGGCACTGCCGCCGGCGATGGCGATGCGGGAAATCTTCCCCGCCCGGGCCAGGTCTTCGGCGGCCAAGCCGCGGCGGGTGGCGGCGAAACCGGAAAGGACACTGGTGCTGGGCCCCAGATAGGTCAGGATGTCGTCGAAACGCTGGGCTTCATCTTCGAAGGCGAAGCGCGAGTTGATCATCGCCAGCAAAATGGTCTCGTGCTTTTGCAGCAGTTCCTGGAGCAGCTTTTTCCGTTGCGTGGGGATCTTGGTCTCCTTGAGGAAGACGATCAGCGTCTGGTAACGCTTCTGGATTTCTCCGACGCCTTTCTTGTAGCCGCTGAGCAGGGTTTCCTGGCCTTCCTGGTTGATGCGCGAAACCTGCCCGGCCAGATTGGCGTATCCGGCGGTCGAGAACTTGACCTGCAGCTCCTCGGTAACGTTCTGAAGCTCACGTCTGAGGCCGGTGCCGTCGGTGAGCCCCAGGGCCTTTTCGGATTTCACCAGCTTGGAGAACTGCTGGTCGTATTGGGCCAGGCCGTCGCGGATGGTGTCGATGGGCTTGCGCAGGGTGACGCTCTTGGCCATCCCCGACAGCCTGCCCAGGGCCTCGGAAACGGATTCCAGGTGGATGTTGAAGGATTCGGCGATGACCGGGTCTTTTTGCAGAAGGAATCTCTTTTCCTCGCCCCGGGCGCCGGCGATGCCCGTTTCCACCGCCGCCGCCAGGACCACCATCTTTTCGGCCCCGGCGAATTCGTCGACCGCCGCCGTCATCCGTTTGTCGATGATCGAAAAGAGCGCCGCGAAGGCGGCCATGGCCAGCAGCCCGGTCAGCAAGAACAACCGCGTCCGGGCCGCCAGGCGAAGGTTGCCGAGGAACGTCTGGTCGGAATGCCCCCCGGGGCGCAGATCCAGGAATTCGTGTTCGAGGTTGTTGTCTTTGCTCATCCCATCCCTCGGGATTCAAGCGAATCGGCTAATTTTACCATTTCCGGGCGGCACAACCGATAAATTTTCATTTTTCCCTTTGCCGCCAAAGGGAAAACGCATGGACCTTTTAAATAATGTCCGTTGACCGGAATTTTGCCCTCGTTTAGCGTAAATTATTACCTTTGCCAAGCTTGGTATCACCCGCCTGGGGCCCCTTCGAAAATCCGGTTTTCAAGGATGACTTATAGGGCGCGTAGGGCGCGAAAAAAACCGGCTCAAACCTAGGAGGAGTTGAATCAAATGAAAATAACCAAACGAATTTTCGTCCAGTTAACCGCCGGCGCGGTTCTGGCCGTCGGCGCGGTGATGGCGCCGATCCAGGCGGTGGCGGCCGAGAAGCTGGTCATCGTCACGTCCTATCCGCCCGACACCACGGTCACCGTCGGCAAGGCGTTCACGAAGGCGACCGGCATCAAGGTCGAGATGCTGAAGAAAAAGACCACCGCCGGCATCAAGTACCTGCAGGCGACGGCCGCCAACAACACGTCGGACATGTTCTGGGCCTCGGCCCCGGATGCCTTCGAGGTGTTGAAGGGCGACGGCCTGTTGCAGAAGTACACGGTCAAGGTCAAAGGCATCCCGGAAAAGGTCGGCGCGTTCCCGATCAACGACCCGGAAGGCTATTACAAGGGCTTCGCCGCGTCGGGATACGGCATCATGTGGAACACGCGGTATCTGAAGGCCAAGAAGCTGCCGGTGCCGAATTCCTGGGCCGATCTGGAGAAACCCATCTACCACGGCCACGTAGGCATGAGCGCGCCGTCGCGTTCCGGCACCACGCACCTGACCGTCGAGACCCTGCTGCAAGGCGAAGGCTGGGAAAAGGGCTGGGCCAGGTGGAAGGACATCGCCGGCAACTTCAAGACCGTCACCGCGCGCAGTTTCGGCGTGCCTGACGGCGTCAACTCCGGCCAGTTCGGCGTCGGCGTCGTCATCGATTTCTTCGGCCTGTCGTCGAAGGCGTCGGGCTTCCCGGTCGATTTCCTCTATCCGAAGATGACGACGCTGGTGCCGGCTAACATCGCCATCGTCAAGAACGCCCCCAACCCCGGGCTGGCGGGTCAGTTCATCGAGTTCCTGCTGTCGCCGGAAGGCCAGGAGGTCCTGCTTGACCCGAAGATCCGGCGTCTTCCGGTGAACCCGGCGACCTATGCCAAGGCGCCCAAGGGCTTCCCCAACCCGTTCAAGGACAAGTCCATCGGATCGGCGGTGAAGTTCGACCTGCAACTGTCGAAAAGCCGCTACAACATCATCAATTCGCTGTTTGACGTCATGATCACCTACCGCCTGGATGACTTGCGCGCCGCCACCAAGGCGATCCAGACGGCGGAAGCCAAGAGCAAAGGCAACGCCGGGGCCATGAAACTGATCAAGCAAGCCCGGGCGTTGGTCTCCAAGGTACCGATCACGGCGGCCAAGGCCAGCGAGAAGGACTTCAACAGCATCTTCAAGAAAAAGCGCAAGAAGGCGACGACCAAGGTTACCGGCCGCCAGGCCGAGTTCGAGCAAGCCTGGGACACGGAAATCAAGGCCAACTACGCCAAGGCCAAGCAGTTGGCGGAAAAAGCCGCGTCCATGTAATAGACTTCCTTTCCAAGGCGGGGTCCGACGAACAGGCGTGTCAGGCCGGGCCCCGCCCTTATTTTTAAGTCTTTTACCTGGGGACGGACTTGAATTCGTTTTCGCGCAGCCAATGGGGGGCGGGCGGCCTGGCCTTGTTGATCGGCCTGTTCCTGTTCGTTTTCCTGATCGTTCCGGTGGTCAAGGTTGTCTACGTCGCCTTCCAGGACCCCAACACGGGCGCGCTGACGCTGATCAATTTCGTCGATTTCTTTAATACATCGCTGTTCCGGGAATCGTTCCTCAATTCCATTTACGTCGCCGGCGGGGCTGTGTTGCTGGCATCCCTCATCTCGATCCCGCTGGCCTATTTCACCACGCGGTTCAATTTCGGCGGCGCCGTCCTGATCCAGACGCTGGGCATCGTGCCGTTGATCATGCCGCCGTTCGTCGGCGCCGTCGCCATGCTGTTGCTGTTCGGCGAGAACGGCTCGGTCAACCTGCTGATCGACGAATGGTTCGGCTTCACCATCCCGTTCATGGAGGGGCTCAACGGCGTCATTCTGGTCGAAGCCATCCATTATTTTCCGTTCATCCTCATCAACCTTTCGGCGGCGCTGTTGAACATCGACAGCGCCATGGAGGAATCGGCGCAGAACCTGGGCGCCAGCGGTACGCGCCTGTTCCGGCGCATCGTCTTTCCGCTGGCCATGCCCGGCTACGTCGCAGGCGCCTCGCTGGTGTTCTTGAAGGTGTTCGACGATTTGGGCACGCCGCTGCTGCTCAACATCAACAACATGCTCGCCCCGCAGGCGTATCTTCGAATTTCGTCGATCGGCATTTCGGACCCCATGGGCTACGTCATTTCGGTGATCCTGGTGGTGTTTTCGCTGTTTTCGTTGTGGGTATCGTTCCTGGCCCTCAAGAACAAGGATTACGCCACCGTCCAGAAGGGCGGCGGCGGGCTGATGAAGCGGGACTTGCGGCCATGGGAGAAGATCGGCTGTTACGCGGTCATTATTCTCATTCTGCTGATGGTGCTGTCGCCGCATATCGGGCTGGCGCTACTGTCGTTCGGCACCGTGTGGTCGTACAGCGTCCTGCCCGACGCCTATACCTTCGCACATTACGGCAATGTCTTCAGGACCGCGACCCAGTACATCTCCAACACCCTGCTGTACGCCGGCCTGGCGGCCCTGATCGACGTCGTCCTCGGCACCGCCATCGCCTATATCGTCTGGCGGACCGGCCTGATCGGGCGCAAGTGGCTGGACTATATCGCCATGGGCGCGGTCGCCGTCCCCGGCGTCGTCCTCGGCATCGGGTATCTGCGCACCTTCGTCGAATTCAACGTGCCGATCATCGACAAGCCGCTGTCGTCATGGTGGGTGATCATCGTCATCGCCCTCGTCATCCGCCGGCTGCCTTATGCGCTCCGCGCCTGCATGGCTGGCCTGCAACAGGTCAGCATCATGCTGGAAGAGGCGGCCGAGAACCTGGGGGCGACGAAAACGCGTACCGTCCGGCGCATCGTCGTGCCGTTGATGTCGGGCGGCATCATGGCCGGCTTCATCATCAGTTTCGCCACCGCGTCGGTCGAGCTGTCGGCGACGATCATGCTGGTCAGCGCCGAATCGGACGCGCCGTTGGCCTACGGCATTTACGAATTCATGCAATCGGCGGCCGGCCGGGGGCCGGGGGCGGCGTTGGGCATCGTCGCGGTTCTCATTGTCGGCATCGCCACCTATATTTCCCACCGGGTCATCAAACGACGGGAAAAGGAACTCGCCCCGGGCGTCGCCGTCGCGGCGCAAGGAGTATAGGATCAAGCCATGACCGATATCAGACCCGAAGCCGTCGGCGTCACCATCGAGGACGTCAGCCTTTCCTTTGGGACGACCCAGGTGCTGAAAGGCGTCAGTTTGACCATCGAGCCGGGAGAGTTCTTCACCTTCCTGGGTCCCTCCGGGTCCGGCAAATCGACGTTGCTCCGCGCCATCGCCGGCTTCGGCCCCGTCCCCGGGGGCAGGATCCTCATCGGCGGCGACGACGTCACCCACTTGGCGCCGTGGCATCGCAACGTCGGCATGGTGTTCCAGAGCTACGCCCTGTGGCCGCACATGACGGTCAGGAAGAACGTCGCCTTCGGGCTCGAGGAACGTAAAATTCCGGCCCGGGACATCCGCGGGCGGGTGGACGCGGCCCTGGGCTTGATCGGCCTGCTTGACCTGGCCGACCGGCGCCCGTCGCAGCTTTCCGGCGGCCAGCAGCAGCGCGTGGCCCTCGCGCGCACCATCGTTGTCGAACCTCGGGTGCTGCTGTTGGACGAACCGCTGTCGAACCTGGACGCCAACCTGCGCATCCAGATGCGGCGCGAAATCCTAGAGCTGCAACGGAAACTGAAACTCACCACCATCTTCGTTACCCACGACCAGGAGGAAGCCAACACCACGTCGGACCGCATCGCGTTGCTCAACGACGGCGTCATTCAACAGGTCGGCTCGCCGATGGAGCTTTACGACAACCCGGCCAACCGCTTCGTCGCCGATTTCCTGGGCACCGCCAACCTGATCGACGGGCGGGTGGAAAAAGGACAGGACAAAATCACCTTCCAGGCCGACGACGGCACCCTGATTCCCCTCAACGGCACCGGGGTCGAGGCCGGCCCCGGCACCGCCATGTTCCGTCCCCAGGATCTGACGATCCGGAACCCCGGCGAAGACGCCGATGATGGAGCCGTCCTGCCCGGCCGGGTCCAACACCGAGAATTCCTCGGCAGCCTCATCCGCTATGCCATCCGGGTCGGCGACAACGTGATACTGGTCGACGATTCCCACCAGGCCGGGCGTCCGGTTTTCGACGTCGGCGACGACGTCGCCCTGAGACTATCGGTGGACCAGGTGCGGATTCTCGCCGGCTAGGAGAACTTGTCTGAATGGTCCCGCCGCGCCACACTCAGGGAAATGGCCGGGGAAATGGGCGAAGACGGGGAAATGGGCGAACAGCGGAAAACAGGGCCATCGGTCAAGACCGTGCCCCCCGGCGACGACCGGGAACGGCTGGTCTGTCCCGATTGCGGCTACATCGCCTATGATAACCCGAAAATCATCACCGGCGCCGTTTGCATTTGGCAGCAGAAGTTCCTGATCTGCCGCCGCGCCATCCCGCCCCGGAAAGGGTTCTGGACCATCCCGGCGGGGTTTTTGGAACTGGGAGAAACCACCGCCGAAGGCGCCAGGCGTGAAGCCTGGGAAGAGGCCCAGGCCGAGATCGAGATCGATGGCCTGATCGGTTTTTACGAGATCCCCCGCATCAGCCAGGTCTACGTCGTCCATCGGGCGCGGATGACATCGGCGGATTTTGCCCCGGGTCCCGAAAGCGAGGAGGTGGTCCTGGCCGGGTGGGAGGACATCCCCTGGGACGATTTGGCGTTCCCGTCCGTCACCTGGGCGTTGGAGCATTACCGCGACAGCGGCGGCCCCGACATTTTCCAGGCCCCGCCGGACCCTCTCTGAGGCGCCTTTCGCGGCCTCGAAAAGGGCTCGGGAAATTCCCTGTTCCGGGCTCCCGATTTTGAGATTCCGTTAACCTTTTCCGCCTAGGTTGGAGCCATGACGGATGGGGTTGGAATCACCAATACGGGACTGCCGGCGGTCGTCAAGCAGCCGAACCTCTATCAGGCGGAGACCATCCGCCAGGTCCAGGCCAGGGCTGAGTCGATCTCGCAGGACACCTCGCCTGAGGAACGCGACGGGCTCAGGCGCCTGAACCAGATTCTGGATCAGGACCGGCCGCTCCGCGACAACGTGCCGCGCGGGTTTTACCTCAACATCAAGATTTAATCCTCTCCCCCAAGGAGCCGAAAAAAAGCGCCCCGGAAATTCTCGGGGCGCGCGCGCCTTGTTTTTTGCCTGGGAAGGCTAACGGGACGGAACCGGTCAATTATTAATCCAGTTTATCT
>PTLK01000112.1 GCA_002938075.1 Alphaproteobacteria bacterium MarineAlpha3_Bin3 | reverse complement strand
GGTGAAAGCGACGACCCGATTG
Organism: Alphaproteobacteria bacterium MarineAlpha3_Bin3; assembly: GCA_002938075.1. GTDB lineage: Bacteria > Pseudomonadota > Alphaproteobacteria > Rhodospirillales > Casp-alpha2 > Casp-alpha2. The sequence continues at coordinate 6,564 of PTLK01000112.1, read as the reverse complement.
TTCGGGGCCTGATGGAGATTCAACGGGCCAACCCGGACTTCGATTCGGAAGATTTTATTTCCGGCTCGAAAATCGCCTTCGAACTTATTCTGGGCGCTTATGCATCGGGCGACACTGGAACGTTGAAGCCTTTGTTGAGTGCGGAAGTCTTCGCCGATTTCTCGCAGGCCATCCGGGACCGCGAACAGGCCGGCGAAACCCTTGAGGACACGCTGGTAGGGATCAAGTCGGCAGAGATCGTCGAAGCCTACCTCGAAAGCCGGACGGTCAATATCACCACTAAATTCGTCAGCGAACAGATCAACGCCACCCGCGACGAAAACGGCGACGTGGTTGACGGCAACCCCAATGCGGTTATCGATGTAACCGATTTTTGGACCTTCGCCCGGGACACCAAGTCCCGCAATCCGAACTGGACCCTGATCGCGACAAGCAGCCTTGATTAGTGGTCTGTTTCATCTAAATTGCGCCCCTACGACGGTGTTGCGAGGTTTCCGGCTAGGAGCACAGTGCGCCTGCCTGAGCGAAGCCGGAGCTTCGCTTCGGCGAAGGCAGGCCGTGGTGCCAACCCACCACAAGCGGCGCGCGACGAAGTCCGGAAGCCTCTCAACGTCGCCCCCCTCTTGGCACTTTGGGGGTCGCTTTTCCCGCCCCCTCGAGGTGTTGGGAAGGCTAGCTAATGGGCCGCCATCGCCTGCGCCTCTCCTCCTGCCGAGGAAACGGGAAAAGCGTTCATAGGGGTGCAATTTAGATGAAACAGGCCACTCAACGACCAGCCTCAACGAAAATTTTGTTATCCCTGGCGGCGGCGGTCCTTGTTTCCGTTGTTGCGTCCTGCGGCGGCCGGCTGATCCCCGAAATAGATACGCCGAAACCGCAAGAGACCTTCCTCCGCCTCGACGCCACCTCCTTCGACCAATTGCCCGGATGGAAAGGCGATAGCCTCAGCCAGGCCTTGGCGGTATTCCTGCGCTCGTGTGAAAAGATCAAGACCCTGCCGCCGGACCGTGGGCTTGGGCCCAGTTCGGAGATGGGGCGTGTTTCGGAGTGGATTAAATTCTGCGCCTCCGCAGCCTTGATCCGCCCCGGCAACGAAACCGAAGCCCGGTATTTTTTCGAATCCCGGTTTACGCCCTATTTGGCCAGGAACAACAAAATGCCTTGGGCACCTAAGTCCCGGGGCTTGTTTACCGGATATTACGAACCCGAGCTTCACGGCGCCTGGAAACCGGACACCACCTACCGCTATCCCATTTACGCCCGGCCCAAGGATCTCGTGTCCTTCGATCTCGGGGACTTCCGGGATGAATTCAAAGGCTGGCAACTGGCCGGGCAACTGAAGGGCAACAAGTTCAGGCCCTATCCGACCCGCGCCGACATCGAAAGCGGTGTCCTCAAGGGCCAACAACTTGAACTGCTGTGGGTCGACAGCGCCATTGACGCCTTCTTCTTGCATGTTCAGGGCTCCGGCCGGGTGATGTTCGAGGACGGATCCATGATCCGCGTCGGATACGCGGGCCGAAACGGGCGGCGCTATACCCCCATCGGCCGGGAACTGGTGGCCAAGGGAATCATTCCCCAGAAAAAGGTCTCCCTGCAATCGATCCGCCAATGGCTGGCCGCCAACCCCATTGCCGGCCGACAACTGATGGAGAAGAACAAGTCCTATATTTTCTTCCGCCTGATCGAAGGCGACGGGCCCATCGGCGCCCAGGGTGTCGTGCTGACGGCGGGCCGAAGCCTGGCCGTCGACCGGAAATACATTCCCCTCGGCGTGCCGGTGTGGCTGAACACGTTGCAACCGGGGAAATCGAAAACCCCCCTTCGCCGCCTGGTCCTGGCCCAGGATACGGGCAGCGCCATCCAGGGGCCGGTGCGCGGCGATCTGTTCTTCGGTTTCGGCAACGACGCCGGCATCGGCGCCGGACTGATGCGCGAAAACGGGACCTATTATCTGCTGCTGCCCCGCAAGGACTCCCCTTAGACCGATCCCCTTAAAACCCCCCGCAAACCCCCGGGAGCGCATCTTGCCTTTGTTTCTGGAAACGCCCATTCTCCGGTTATGATTGGAAGTTCCGCTACCGAACCGATAACCGTCGGCCTTTTCGTCACCTGCCTGGTGGATTTGATGCGGCCCACGGTTGGCTTTGCCACGGTCAAACTTCTTCGAGATGCCGGCTGCAAGGTCTCCGTGCCCAAGGCCCAAACCTGCTGTGGGCAACCGGCTTACAATTCCGGCGACAACCCGGACACCCGGGCAATCGCCGAAAAGGTGATCGAGGCTTTCGAGGGCTTCGATTACGTGGTCGCGCCGTCTGGGTCGTGCGCCGGCATGATCAAGCACCACTACCCCTCGCTTTTCGCCAACGACCCCGAAATGAGGCCCAGGGCCGTGGCCCTGGCCGGCAGGACGTTCGAGCTGGTGTCGTTTCTGGCCGATGTCCTGAAGGTAGAAAACCTTGAGGCGGCCTACGACGGCATCGCCACCTACCACGATTCATGCTCGTCCCTGCGCGAGATGGGGGTCAAGGAACAGCCCCGGGCGCTGCTCGCCCAGGTCAAGGGAATGACCCTGACCGAAGCCCCGGAAAGCGAAACCTGTTGCGGTTTCGGCGGCCTGTTTTGCGTCAAGTACCCGGATATTTCCGGGCGCATGGTCGACGCCAAGGTCGACGATATCATTGCCACCAGCGCCGATACCCTGTTGTCCGGCGATCTCGGCTGCCTGATGAATATCGCCGGGCGCCTGCATCGCCGGGGATCGAACATCCGGGTCCGCCACATCGCCGAGGTCCTGGCCGGGATGACTAACAGGCCGCCCCTTGGCGAGCCGGTCGAAAAAGAGAAACCCCGGAAGGAGGCCGGATAAATGGAATCGACCACCGCCGCCTTTCGGGAAAACACGGCCAAGGCCCTCGGCGACGCCAAACTGCGCGACGCCCTGTCGAAGCTGACTGATGGGTTTCCGGCCAGTCGCCGGGAGGCGATCGCGCGGCTGCCCGAGTTCGATGCGCTCCGCGATGCGGCCCGTGACATCAAGGACCACGTCCTCGCCAACCTGGACTTTTACCTCGAATCCTTCGAAGCCCGCGTTGTCGAGGCCGGCGGTACCGTGCACTGGTGCCGGACCGCGGCCGAGGCGCGAACGGCGATCTTGAGGACCTGCAAGACGGCCGGCGCCAAGACCGTGACCAAGGGCAAATCCATGATTGGCGAAGAAATCGCCATCAACGAACACCTCGAAGAGCACGGTATCGAGCCGGTGGAGACGGACCTCGGCGAATACATCATCCAGCTTCGCCACGAACCGCCGAGCCACATCATCGCCCCGGCCATCCACCTTTCCAAGGAACAGGTCGCCGATACGTTTCGGGATAAACACCGCCACCTGTCGCCCGGGCGCAGCCTCGACGAACCGCGCGCGCTTCTGGATGAGGCCCGTGGCGAGCTCAGGCGGAAATTCATCGGCGCCGACGTCGGGTTGACGGGCGCCAACATGCTGATCGCCGAAACCGGCTCGATAGTGCTGGTCACCAACGAAGGCAACGCCGACCTAACGTACTCCATACCCCGGGTGCACATCGTCATTGCCAGCCTGGAGAAGATCGTGCCGACCCTGGAGGATGCGACCACCATCCTGCGCGTCCTGGCCCGCTCGGCGACGGGACAGGAAATGTCCGTCTACACCACGTTTTGCACCGGGCCCAAACGCCAAGACGACCTCGACGGGCCCGACGAGTTCCATGTCGTGCTGCTGGACAACGGCCGCACCGGAATGCTGGGCGGCGAGTTTCATGAAATGCTGCGCTGCATCCGCTGCGGGGCGTGCCTTAACCACTGCCCGGTCTATAAGGCCATCGGTGGCCACGCCTACGGCTGGGTCTATTCCGGGCCCATGGGCGCGGTGCTGATCCCGGGCCTCATCGGCCTCGAAGAAGCGGGCCACCTGCCCAATGCCTCGACCCTGTGCGGTAAATGCGAGGACGTCTGCCCAATGCGCATACCGTTGCCGAGAATGCTGCGGACCTGGCGCCGGCGGCAGTTCGAGCGCCGCCAGACCTCTTACCCCTCCCGCGCCGGCCTCAGGGCCTGGTCCTTGATCGCCCGCCGGCCATGGCTTTACCGGCTCGGGGCCGACATCGTCGTGGCCGTCCTCGCCGCCCTGGGCCGCGCCCGGGGCCGGTTCCGGTGGTTGCCCTTGGCTGGCGGTTGGACACAGCTCCGCGACCTGCCGGCGCCCGAGGAAGGCGGCACCTTCATTTCCCGCTATCATCTGGGCGAACACGGAGACGGGGCATGAGCGACGCCAGAAACGATATCCTGGGCGCCGTCAAAGCCGCCCTCAAGCAAGCCGGAGGGGCGGGAAAGGCCGATACGACAACGGTTGTTTCGGCTTCGCAACGGCTTGGCGATCCGCGGGCCAACCTGATCCCGGCGCGCGGGCGTCTGGGCGCCAAGGCCCGGGTCGATCTATTCATCCGCGAGGCCGAACAGGCCAGCGCCACTGTCGCCCGCGTTTCCAGCCTTTCCGGCGTGCCCCGGGAAGTGGCCCGGTTTCTGGCCAAGAACAACCTGCCGATGACCCTGAAGGTGGCGCCGGGCATTGCCGAGCCGGCCATTCCCTGGACCCGGGAGACCCTGCTGAGCGTCGACGAAGGCCGGGCCGACGGATCGGAATCGGCAAGCGTCAGCCGGGCCTTCGCCGGCATCGCCGAAACCGGCACCCTGGTCATGCTGTCCGGTTCCGACAACCCGACGACACTGAACTTCCTGCCGCCGACCCATGTGGTGGTAATTTCGGCCTCGGAAATCACCGGCGACTACGAGGAATCCTGGAGCCAACTCAGGGAAAAAGGCCAAGAAGGGCGCTTCATGCCCCGCGCCGTCAACTGGATCACCGGCCCGTCGCGCACCGCCGACATCGAGCAAACCCTGCTGATGGGCGCCCATGGCCCGCAACGCCTACATATCGTGATCGTCGATGAGGAAACCCCCGCCCCGTAAGCCCCCCGGCGCCGGAAGCCGCGCCGTGAGCCGCGACGAGAGCGCCCTCTGGCGTCAGGTGATGGACGACGTCGAGCCCTTGCCCGGCGGCGGCGACGCCGACGACGTCCCGGCGCCCGAAACCGGGCCGGAAATCCATGCTCCTGACGTGGCCGGAAAAAAAACAAAACCCCCGGCCCGGCCGCCAAGGCCGATGCCGGCACCTGCTCTTCCGCCAGCGTCTCCCCCCGAGCCTCCCCCTGGGACTGCCAAGGAGCCCGAGCTTCGCCACGGCGAGGCCCCGGGCCTGGAAAAACGCACCAAAACCCGAATGCGGCGCGGGCAGATGGACATCGAGGCCACCCTCGACCTGCATGGCCTGACCCAGGCCGAGGCACATCGGGCCTTGGGCGCCTTCCTGCACGGGTCGCGGAGCGCCGGCCGGCTGACGGTGCTGGTAATCACCGGCAAGGGCGGCGGCAAGGATCTTGGTTCCGGGCGTGGGGGCCCGGGGAGCGGCGTTTTGCGCGACGCCGTGCCCCGGTGGTTGAACGAAGGGCCGAACCGGCGGATAATCAGGGGATTCTCCCATGCCGTGCCCAAGGACGGCGGCCAAGGGGCGCTATACGTTTTGCTGAAGAGGCTCGGATGACGCCGTTCGGAACCAAGGTCCGGGAATACCGCGCTACGAAGGGCATTGCGCTGAAGAAGATGGCTGAGGACCTGGGCGTGACGTCGGCTTACTTCTCGGCCCTGGAACACGGGCACCGGGGCCGTCCCGGGTCCGGCCTGATCCAGCAGATCTCCGGTTATTTCGAACTCGGCTGGGACGAGACGGAGGAGCTGAAGCGCCTGGCCGAGTTGTCCCACCCCCGGGTCGTCGTCGATACCGCGGGCCTCATCCCGGCGGCGACGGAGCTGGCCAACCTGTTGGCTGAATCCATCCACGACCTCGACGAAGACACCATCGAATGGGTGATAAACGAAATCCGCGGCCGCTTGGGCGCCAGGGAAAAGGAAGGGCCGACGCATTGAGGCGATCATCCGGACTGGCGGTTTCGGGGCCGGGGTGTTAAGAATTTGCCGGGACTCAGGGAAAACAACGATTTTGTTTTAAAAGGTTCGAAAAAGGCATGACAAAACAAATTGTTTGAATAATCTAAAACACTATGTTTTAAATTGCCTATGACAAACAGAATTCAAGCCCTAAGAAAACAAAAAGGCCTAAGCCAGCAGGCATTGGCCAAACGCATCGGCACCAGCGGGCAGCAGGTGGGCAACCTCGAGGCTGGCCGCCGCAAGCTGACCCAGGACTGGATGGAGCGCCTCGCTGCCGGCCTCGAGTGCGGCCCAGCGGACCTTTTGGGCTCCCCCCTGAATTCCCCTGGGGCACGATCGAACGCTTTGCCGAACGCCCCCCAGCCGCCAGGAGTAACTATCATGCGCACCGCGACCATCGAACGCAAGACCAGGGAAACCCAAATCCGCGTCACCGTTAATCTCGATGGCGGCGGCGAGTATTCCGTCAGTACCGGCATCGGTTTCCTGGATCACATGCTCGAACAGTTGTCGCGCCACAGC
>PTLK01000111.1 GCA_002938075.1 Alphaproteobacteria bacterium MarineAlpha3_Bin3 | reverse complement strand
TTTCCACCAGCTTACCGTATTTCCCTTTCCAACCGGCGTATGTTACCACCCCGGGGGCCGTTGAGTATACTTTAGACTTGAACCCGCCGCCAAGGTCGAGCCCGTAATGGGACGCCCATCGGCGGTTGATTGGATCGCGCCGTTTTCCGTAACTGCTTGTTACGTAAAAGGAAATAAGCGGCGGCGCCAGCGGCATCATCTGCATGACATCCCGCAGCGCCTCCATGCGGCCCATTTGGACGTCCAATTTGGCCAGCTTGGCCTTCATTACCTTGGTCGGTTCGTGTTCAGGCTTGAGGGCGATAAAGGGACCGCCTTGGCCCTTGGGGCGCAGGTCCTGATCTTTCAGCAAACGGTTGACCTTGATTCCCGACAACGCGACGATTTTTTCCATGTTTTCGATGGAGACGGCGGTGCCGTTGGTCAGGCGCTTGATCGCCTGTTCTTCGGATTCCCGGAATTCGACGAGGCGGCTTTCCAGGATCTTGATCTGGCCCTGCATCCGAGTGGCCTTGTAAATCGACTGGTTGCGTTCGGCGAGCGCAGTTTGCAGGTCGGCCTCGGTGGTGTTCAGGTTGCCGGCCAGCGAAAAATTCCGGTTGGCGATGGTCCGCATCTTATTTTCGATATCGGCCACCTTGTTCTTCAGATTCTCCCGGGCGGCGGCTATTTTCTGGCGCTCCGATTTGGTCACCTTGAGCTTCTTGGAAACCGAGGCCAGGCCTTGTTGCAGGGAGGCGTTTTTCTGGGCCAGGCCCAACATTAGGGCATGGCTTTCTTTCATGTCGGTGGTCAGGTTGGTGAACTTCCTCTGGTATTCCGAAACCTCGCCCAGGAGGGTGCGGTAGGCCCGCTTTGAATCGGCGATCAGATCGTCCTTGGCTACGAGGATGGCATCGTAGCGAACGAGGGAGGTCGTCGTAAAGGTCATCCACCCACCGGTCATCAGAAGCACCAGGGCGATGGCGATCTGCCACCCCTTGGTCAGCCGGATAAAGGAAACCCTGCCTTCGGTTCGAAAATGAATTTGTCTTTCGGAAAAAAGACGGTCAATCAATTCAACGAACCGCTCCTTAAAGGTCCGTTGGCGATTAGGCCATTTTTTCATGACAACTCCTCAACACACTTCCCTCATGAGCCGCCCTTGAACCCCCGGTTTTTTTTGGTGGGGGCTAAGACCGTGAAAAACCTGCCTATACACACGGCTCTGGCTCGTTTTTGCCGGATTTTCCATCGTCGGCGGCTGCTTCGATCCCTGGCGCAAAAGCCTATTGAACGTAAAGAACCGGATGTTTTCTTGCAAGGGTATAATGTGGTTGAAGATGGGGATTAAATTGCATCGGGGAGGCCCGGGCCCGGGGCTTGGGAAGCTTCGCCCCGGCCGCCCCGGCGGGCCCGAAAGCGGCGTAAACGCTGGATTGGAGGGCCGAATAATAACCACCACCTGCGGGGAAATTTCGTTTAAAAGTACCCGATCTTATGCTTAACGCGGTTTAAAGAGACGCGCCATGAACCCGACCGGCTCGACCGCCGCCGAAAATTGGAATCTCCGCGATCCGGCCCAGCTTCTGGCCACCGGATTCGGAGTCGGGCTGCTGCCGAAGGCCCCCGGCACCTGGGGCTCGCTTTTCGCCCTCCCCACTGCCTGGGGTATCGTCGCCACCGCCGGACAACCGGGGTTGGCGTTGGCCGCCGCCGGCGTCTTCGTCCTTGGGATTTGGGCGGCCGGCGCCTGCGTCGAAAAACAAGGCATCCAGGACCCCAGCCCCGTGGTCATCGACGAAATCGCCGGCCAGTGGGCGGTGCTGGTGTTGGTGCCCATGGACTTGATCCATTACGGCGTCGGCTTCGTCCTGTTTAGGGCCTTCGACATCCTTAAACCCTGGCCGGTCGGCTGGGCCGACCGGGAAATCAAGGGTGGCCTCGGGATCATGCTCGACGACGCGCTGGCGGCCGGCTACGCGGCGGCGGTGCTGTGGGGCGTCGCCTGGGCGATGGCAGGATAGGATGTTCACCGACCAACAATTGGCCCTGGCCGAAGCGGTGCTCGATGCCTGCCGTCAGGCGGGGCTTAGGATCGCGGTGGCGGAATCGTGCACCGGCGGCCTGATTGCCGGTTGCCTGACCGCCGTTTCCGGATCGTCCGACGTAGTCGAACGCGGCTTCGTCACCTACACCAACGAGGCCAAGCAAGAGATGCTCGGCGTGCCGGAAACGCTGCTCGCCCGTCACGGCGCCGTCAGCGAGCCCGTCGTCCGGGCGATGGCCGAAGGGGCGCTTGCGAACTCCCCCGCCGACCTCGGCGTCGCCGTGACCGGCGTTGCCGGGCCGACCGGCGGCACGGCGGAAAAGCCCGTCGGGCTGGTGCATTTCGCCTGCGCCCGGAAAGGCGCCGAAACTCTGTCCGAGCACCACCAGTTCGACGGCGACCGCGATTCCGTGCGCGCCCAGTCGGTGGATGCGGCGCTGGCGATGGTGAAGCGGCTGGCCGGCTAGGTTTTGTCACCGCCGTAAAGGACCGCGGCGCGTTTCTCGAACGACGAGATCATCCGCTGCACGGCCTCGTTGAACACGGCGCCGATGGCTTTTTGCATAAGCCGGGAGCGGAACTCGAAATCGACGAAGAAGTCGATCAGGCATTGGCCGTCGCCGTGCGGCTCGAAGAGCCAGTGGTTGTTCAGGTACTTGAACGGCCCCTCGGAGTAGGTGACGTCGATGCGCCCGGGCCGGCCCCACTGCACCCGGGTCGAGAACCTCTCGCGGAACACCTTGAAGCCGATCACCATGTCGGCCAGCACCATCTCGTCGTCGCGCTGGCGTATCCGCGTCGCCACGCACCAGGGCAGGAATTCCGGGTACTTCTCGATGTCGATCACCAGATCGAACATCTGCTCACGCGTGTGCGGCAGGACGCGTTTCTCGGCGTGGGTGGGCATCAAGCCTTAGGCGGACCGCCGCGCCTTTTGCAGCGCCTCGAAGTCCTTGCCGGCGTGATAGGACGAACGCGTCAACGGCGACGAGGCGACGCGCAGGAACCCCTTGGCCAGCCCTAAGCGCTTGAAGGCCTCGAACTCGTCCGGGGTGACGAAGCGCTCGACGGGAGCGTGGCGGCGGGTCGGTGCCAGGTACTGGCCGATGGTCAAGAAATCGACGTCGGCCGAGCGCAGGTCGTCCATCACCTGGTGCACCTCGACCGGCTCCTCGCCCAGGCCGACCATGATACCCGATTTGGTGAAGATGCCTGCGTCGAGGGTCTTGGCCCGCTCCAGCAGCTTCAGGGATTCAAAATACCGCGCCCCGGGGCGAATCGACGGATAGAGCCGGGGCACGGTCTCAAGGTTGTGGTTGAAGACGTCGGGGCCGGCGGCGATGACCGCCTCCAAGGCGCCCGGCTTGTCGCGGAAGTCGGGCGTCAGCACCTCGATCGTCGTTTCCGGCGAGGTTGCGCGGATGCGCTCGACGCACTTGACGAACTGCCCGGCGCCGCCGTCGTCCAGGTCGTCCCGGTCGACCGAGGTGATGACCAGGTGCTTCATGCCCAACTCGGCCACCGACAGCGCCAGGTTCAGGGGCTCCATGGCATCGACGGCCCTGGGCTTGCCGGTGGCGACGTTGCAGAAGGCACACGCCCGGGTGCAGATATCTCCCAGGATCATCACCGTCGCGTGCTTCGCCGACCAGCACTCGCCGATATTGGGGCACGCCGCCTCCTCGCACACCGTGTGGAGACCCAACTCGCGCATGAGCCGTCGGGTCTCGGCGTAGCCCTTCGACGTCGGTGCCTTGACGCGAATCCAGGCCGGCTTGCGCAGCACCGGGTTTTCCGGATTGCGGGCTTTTTCCGGGTGGCGGTGCTGGCGCAGATTTTCGACGTTGCTCATGATCAAGCCATTTTAAATATGGATCGCCCGGCCGAAGGCGTCCAGGACCGATTCATGCATCATCTCGGACAGCGTCGGGTGCGGGAAGATGGCGTGCATCAGTTCTTCCTCGGTCGTCTCCAGGCCCATGGCGACGACGAAACCCTGGATCAGCTCCGTCACCTCGGTGCCGACCAGGTGGGCGCCCAGCAGTTGCCCGGTCTTGGCGTCGAACACGGTCTTGACCAGGCCGTCGACCTCGCCCAAGGCAATCGCCTTGCCGTTGGCGAAGAACGGGAAACGCCCGACCTTGAGCACATGGCCGGCCTTCCTGGCCGCGTTTTCGGTCAGCCCGACGCTGGCGATTTGCGGATGGCAATAGGTGCAGCCCGGAACCTGGCCCTTGTCCAGGGGGTGAGGCGAAAGCCCGGCGATCTTCTCGATGCAGATGACGCCTTCGTGCTCGGCCTTGTGGGCCAGCAACGGCGGCCCGGCGACGTCGCCGATGGCGTAGACGCCGGGCTCATTGGTGCGCGAGAACTCGTCGACAACGATGCCGCCACAGTCGGTCTTGACCTTCGTCGTCTCCAGCCCGATGCCTTCGATGTTGCCCTGGACGCCGACGGCGGAGATCACCCGCTCGACCTTGATCTCGGTCTTGTTGCCGTCCGCGTCCTCGACGGCGGCGGTGACCGACGCCTTGGTCTTCTTCAGCCCCGTCACACGGGCCCCGGTGATGATGGTCATGCCCTGGCTCTCGAATTGCTTGTGGGCCAGGGCCGCGATCTCCGCGTCCTCGACGGGAAGGATCCGCTCCAACACCTCGATCACCGTCACCTTGGCGCCCAAGGTGTTGAAGAAGCTGGCGAATTCGATGCCGATGGCGCCCGAGCCGATGACCAGCAGCGATTTCGGCATGGTGTCCGGGACCAGGGCCTCGAAATAGGTCCATACCTGCTTGCCGTCCGGCTCAAGCCCCGGCAGGGTCCGCGGCCGGGCGCCGGTGGCGACGATGACGTGCTTGGCGGTAAGCGTCTGTTTGTTTCCATCATTCCCGGCCACGTCGACTTTTCCGGGGCCGTTGAGCTTCGCCTCGCCGTCGATGACGGCGACCTTGTTTTTCTTCAACAGGAACCCGACGCCTTTGTTGAGCTGGTCCGAGATTCCACGCGAGCGCTTGACCACCTTCTTTAAATCGAAGCCGACGGACTTCGCCGACAGGCCGTAATCATCGGCGTGGGTCATGGTATGGAAGATTTCCGCCGAGCGCAGCAGCGCTTTGGTCGGGATGCAGCCCCAATTGAGGCAGATGCCGCCCAGATGGGTCTTTTCGACGACGCAGACCTTGAGCCCCAATTGGGCCCCGCGGATGGCGGTGACGTAGCCGCCCGGGCCGCTGCCGATGATGATGACGTCGAAAGTGTTCTCAGCCATGGCCCTGCCCTCCTAAAGAATGAACTGAAGGGGTTCTTCGATGATCGCCTTCAGTTCCTTCAAGAACCCGGCCGCCGTCGTGCCGTCGATGCAGCGGTGGTCGACGGCCAGCGTCAGGGTCATCACCGTCGCCGTGGCCAGGGCGCCGTTCCTGATCACCGGCCTTTGTTGGCCGGCGCCGACGCTGAGAATCGCGCCTTGCGGTGGGTTGATGATCGAATTGAAGGACACGACCCCGAACATGCCGAGGTTCGAAATCGTGAACGTGCCGCCCTCGTATTCATCGGGCTGAAGCTTGCCTTCCCGGGCGCGCGCCGCCAGCGCCTTGGTTTCGGCCGAGATCGCGCCGAGGCCCTTGTTGGCGGCGTCGCGGATGACCGGCGTGATCAGCCCGCCCTCGATGGCGACGGCGACCGAGATGTCGGCGCGGCTGTAATAAAGGATCGCGTCCTCGGTGTAGGACACGTTGCTGGCCGGAACCCGCATCAACGCCACGGCGGCGGCCTTGATGACGAAATCGTTGACGGAAATCCTGTAATCCGCGTCCTCCCGGTCGTTGAGGCGCTTGCGGTAGTCGAGCAGCGTGTCCAGCCCGACGTCCATGGACAGGTTGAAATGCGGCACGTCGCGGGCGGACTCGGTCAGCCGCCGGGCGATGGCCTTGCGCATGGATGAATTTGGCACCGCCTCGAAGGCCGGCATGGTGCCCAGCAGCGGATCGTCGCGGTTGATGGGCGGCGCCGGGGCGGCGGGAGCCTGGGCCGCCGGACCGGGGGCTGCGGCAACTGCCGTCCCGACGGGCGTCCCTTCTATGTCGCGCTTGACGATGCGGCCCCGGGGCCCGGTGCCGGTGACCCGTGACAGATCGAGGCCCTGCTCGGCCGCTAATCGCCGCGCCAAGGGGCTGGCGAGGACCCGCCCTCCGGCGGCGGCTTGGGGAGCCGGCGCGGCAGGTGCCGGAACAGCTGCAGGCGCAGGAGTCGGCGCGGCAGGAGCCGGGACAGGAGCGGCGGCGGGCGGCGACGGAACAGGTGCCGGTGATTCGGCAGGCGGCGGCGGAGCAGCAGGTGCCGGTGCTTCGGCGGCCCCTTCCAGGGCCCCCTCAAGCGCGGTAACGTCCTCGCCGTCTTCGAGCAGCAGCGCGATCACTTGGTTGACCGGCACCTCCTCGGTGCCTTCGGCGACAAGAATCTTGCCCAGGACGCCCTCCTCCACGGCCTCGATTTCCATGGTCGCCTTGTCGGTCTCGATCTCGGCGATCACGTCGCCGCTTTCGACGGCGTCGCCTTCCTTCTTGTGCCACTTCGCCAG
>PTLK01000110.1 GCA_002938075.1 Alphaproteobacteria bacterium MarineAlpha3_Bin3 | reverse complement strand
TTGAAGACAAACATATTCGATAATGAGAAACTATAATTCACCGGCAAACGGTGACAGGTTGGCTCGGTAAGCGGTAAAACTACGAGTCACCGATTTTTCCAGCTTGATGGTGAACCTTGGGGACGGGTTTAACATGCGACGGGTATTTTTTCTGCTGGTTGTCGTTATCTTCGTGCCGGGCTCCATGAACGCGGCCAATCTCATTATGTTCGATTCGCCCGTGTGCGAGTGGTGTGAAATTTGGGAAGACGAGGTGGGAATCGTCTATCATAAAACGGACGAAGCCCGGGTGGCTCCGCTGCGGCGGATCAGTATCCACGACCCACGCGCCGACGACTTCGGAAACATCCGGCCAGTTATTTATACACCGACCTTTGTCTTGATGGAGAACGACCACGAGATCGGGCGGATCACCGGTTATCCGGGAGAGGCTCATTTTTGGAGCCTGCTGGAGGTACTGATCGGGATGATTGAAACCGATACTGCCGGCTGCGCATTGGGAGGTCGCCTGGCGTACGTGGGGTCAAAGCCTTCGAAGGAGAACGCACCGTGTTGAGACCCTTGTTTTCCGCCTTGATCGTTTGGGTCGGGCTGTCGCTCCCCGTCGGTGCCGAAGAGAAATCCCTGGTCACGTTCAAGATCCTGACGTTGGACGCCGCCATGGAGCTGGCGCAGGCGTCGCTTGCCGACTGCCGCAAGCGCGGTTATCAGGTCACCATCGCGGTCGTTGATCGCTTCGGCACTGTTCAGGTAATTCTGCGGGACCGCTTCGCCGGCCCTCATACGCCGGAGACGGCGCGCCGCAAGGCGTGGACAGCGATCAGTTTCCGCACCGATACGTTGTCGCTTGCGGGACTGACGCAAGCAGGAAAAGAACCGTCCGGTGTCCGCTTCGTCTCCGAGGCCCTCATGGTCGGTGGCGGCGTGCCGGTGGAAGCCGCCGGATCGATCGTCGCCGGCATCGGCGTTTCGGGCGCCCCCGGTGGGGATCAGGACGACGCCTGCGCCCGCGCCGGCATCGAGGCCATCACCGACAAGTTGGAGTTCTGAGGAATCGAGAACTTTGGTGGTAACGACGGCGATCAAACCTGCGTGATTTATCGAATCGGATGCGATAACGTATTATAAATACAATCATATTCGGTTACTTAAATGCATCGGATGGTCTAACGCCGATTTTTGAATTCAAGGGTCATGACGGCAAACAACGCCGTCTTACGGATTCGGAAAATGAAATCAATGCCGTTAGGTGACATGTTCAAAAACGCTGAACGGGCAAGCAGATTCTTGAAGGGTCTCGCGAACGAAAATCGTTTGGTTATTCTCTGCACTCTGGCCGAGGGTGAGAAGAACGTAGGCGAATTGGAGGAGGTTTTAGGAATCCGCCAGCCGGCCCTCTCGCAGCAGTTAGCAAGGCTCAGGGTCGACGAATTGGTATCGACCCGCCGGGACGCCAAGCAAATTTATTACAGCCTTTCGAGCAAAGAAGCCGAGCAGGTGATGGGCCTCCTCTACGAGCTCTTTTGCGAGGACGATAATGACGGAGCGAAGGACGCGGTTGATACGACGGACAAGATCGAAGCCACATAAGCTTTTCTTCCCCACGGGTGACAATCGCGCCATCGTCGAATGATCGCGGCTGCTGAATCACCAGGATGGGACTTCCTTTCCCCCTTTGATTTGCGGGTTGAACTTGCCCTGGAGGTACGATCGATAGTCCGTCGTCTCATAGGCTTTTTCACGGACGTACTGAAACATGGCCAGGAAGTGAAACGGCCTCAGGTAGCCGGGCATGCGGGCGACCTCGATCTTCTTGCGGCCACCGGGTTTTTCGAAACCGTCCGTGGTTTCGGCGAAGAACTGGATGGTCGGCGTGTAACTAACGTCATACAGCTTGGCCAGTTTCTTCTCCGGCATCACCTTGCCGTCGAAGTCCGTCACTTCGCGCGCGCCCTTGATGTCGAGCTGCACGATGTCGAAGTTGGCTTTGATGTAGTCGCTGATCTCGGGGATGGAAAAGTTGACGAAGTGCATCTCGCGGCAATAGGGGCAGCCCTCCAGTTCCCAGATAACGGCGAACCGCTTGCTTTTTTCGCGGGCCGCATCGAGATCGTCCTTGAACTCCAGGAAGCTGTCCAGGAACCAGGGCTGAGTGTAATGCCCGTCGCCCTTTCGGATGGGTTGATAGCGTTTCGGCGAAGCCCACGCGGTCCCGGCGCCCGCGGCAACGAGGCCGGCACCAACGCCGGCGGCCAGCCGGTTGAACTGTCTTCTCGTGATCACGGGGCCCGTGCTCCCTCGCCGCTGAACAAATGCCGGGATCCATAATAACACATTCAATTTATTATATATATGATATGTTCGAAACTAATGAGGTTCCGATGCGCCGAATCTTTTTCGCCCTCGCACTCCTGATTGTCCTTGCCCACGTCACCCCGGCGACCGTTCAGGCCGCTGCCGTCCACGACTTCCATGATGCCGCCGCCCTCGCATACCGCCATTACCGGGCGGCCATGTTCTATCTCAGAACCGGCAACGCCATGGTGGCGTCGTTCGAGCTCGAACAGATGGCCCGCCGATGGAACGCCGTCATCGACCGCTTCGGCACGGCTCCTCCGGACGTTTATTCCACCGATTTCTCGTGGGAGAAGACGCTGCGGGACATCCAGAAGCGCGCAGACAGCGCGCTCGAGACCGCAGCCCGCGGTGACGCCAAGGCGGCCCGCAAACAGATCATGCCGATCCGCAGGATTCTGTCGGCGCTGAGGAAGCGCAACGGGGTGACGGCGTACTCCGACACCGTGGACGCCGCCAACGCCGCGTTCGCGCGGTTGTGGCGCTATCGCCACAAGCCGCCCGACTTCTCGTCCGTGGGCGAGCTCGACCGGCTGCGCCAAGCGCTGGCGGTGACCATCCACTGGTGCGAAAGGGTCCAGGCCGACGCGCCCCCCGCCATTCGCGACGATGAGGAATTCAAGCGGCTGATGGACCGGCATCTCTCTTCGCTCGGCCGCGTGTGGGTGGCGATCAAGGAAAAAAGCCGGCTTAATCTGATCAACATACTGCGCGAACTGCACTCGTCCGACGACCTGCTTTTTCTGAAGTTCGGCTGAGAGCCTAACCGATCCGGCCAAGGGTGGGGAAGGTTTCCAGTATCCAAAAGGCCATATCGGTCATGGAGCCGGTCAAGAATAGGATGCCGGTCAATACCAGCAGGCCGCCGATGACCCGTTCGGTGGTTTTCATGTGTTTGCGGAAACGGCTCATGAAATCCATGAACGGCTTCATGGCCACGGCGGCGAGGAGGAACGGGATGCCTAGCCCCAGTGAATAGACGGCAAGAAGGCTGGACCCGTAGGTGACGGAGGGTTCGCTTCCCGCGACCATGAGGATCGCCGCCAAAACCGGACCCACACAGGGCGTCCAACCGAAGGCGAAGGCGAGCCCGACGATATAGGCGCCGATGAGGCCGGCCGGCATTTTCTCGACGTGGAAGCGCGCCTCCCGGAACAGGACGCCGATGCGGAAGAGGCCGATGAAATGCAGGCCGAGGATGATGATCACCACGCCGGCGATCATCGAAAAAACTTCCATGTAATCGCCGACAAACTGGCCGATGGTCGACGCCGTCGCGCCGAAGGCGACGAAAACGGTGGAAAACCCAAGCACGAATACGAGCGCGGTGACGAACACCTTGCGCATAACCGCCCGGTTGGGCGCCTCGCCCTCGGTCATCTGGTCCAGCGATACGCCGCCGATGAAACAGAGATACGGCGGCACCAGCGGCAGCACGCAAGGGGACAGGAAGCTCAGCACCCCGGCCCCCAAAGCGCCCGCGTATGAAACGTCGAATGCTCCCATTACCTCATGTCCGGTTTTCGAACAGGTCCCGATTATATCAGGCGCCGGTGACCCGTATGCTCCGGTTTTGCGGAATATCGATCACCTTCTTTTTCTCGATGTATTGGCTGACCACATCGTATACCGGCGGCCCCTGGGTGGCTTCGTTGACCGACGCCCAGCCGGTTACAACATAGGACTTCGCGGGATCGATGGGCTTGCCGGTCTTCAGCGACGTCATGTCGGAAATCCGCTTTCCGATGGGTTTGCCGATATCGATACTGTAGGACATGCCGCCGACCCGCACCATGTCGCCGCCCTGTTGATAATAGGGATCGGGGTGGAACAGGTTGTCGGCCACGTCTTCGAGAATTTCCTTCAGGAATTGCCCGGTCATTTCGATCCGATAGGCCTTGGGATACGTGATCGCCGTCTGATTGAAGACGTGCTCGACGGTGATCTCCTGGCCCGGAAGGATGCTCGATCCCCAGCGAAACCCAGGCGATAGGGCGATCTCGGCGTCCCGTTCCTGCAGTAACGCGTTGCAGATCAGGTCATCGAAGGTGCCGTTGAAGTTACCGCGCCGGTAAAGCAGGTTGTCGGCCCGTCCCAGGACATGGCGCAGCCTCTTTTCATGGGGGGCGCGGATTTTCTTGATCAAAGCGGCCATTTCCGGGTCCGGTTCGATGACGTCGGAAAACACCGGAATCAGCCTGAATCGGTAATCCTTGACCCTGCCGCCTTGGACGTCCAGGTCGAGGCGGGCCAGGAACTTGCCGTGGGAACCGGAGGCCACCAGCAAGCTGTCCTTTACCTTGATCACATCGGGAATGGCGTCGTGGGTGTGGCCGGTCAGGATCACGTCGATTCCGTCGACCCGCGACGCCAGCTTGCGGTCGACATCGAAACCGTTGTGGCTCAGAAACACCACCAGTTCGGCACCGTCCTTGCGGGCCTTTTCCACCCTTTGGCGGACCAGGTTTTCCCGGATCCCGAACGACCATTTGGGAATGAGGTACCGGGGATTGGCGACCGGCGTATAGGGGAAGGCTTGGCCGATCACCGCGATCTTGACGCCGCCGCGTTCGAAGAAGGACGTTGAGTCGAAGACCCCTTCCTCCCACTCGGTGTCGCGGACGTTGCCGGCCAGGAACGGGAACTTGAGCTTGTCGATTAGTTCATTCACCCGGTCCATGCCGTAGGTGAACTCCCAGTGCGCGGTCATGGCTTCGACGCCGAGCGCGTTCATGATGTCGACCATATCCTCGCCCCGGGTCTTGAGCGCGGTATAGGATCCCTGCCAGGTGTCGCCACCATCCAGCAGAAGCGTGTTGTTCGGGCGCTGGGCGCGGATGGCCTTTATTAGCGTCGCCAAGCGGTCCAGCCCGCCGACACGGCCGTAGGTTTTGGCCAGGTTGGCAAAATCCACGCTGGAAAAGGCATAAGCTTCGGGTGAACCGGCTTTAAGTCCGAATTTGGTCAGCAGGTCCTTGCCGGTGATATGGGGCGGCAGCCCGTAGACATCGCCGACGCCCAGATTGACCGAAGGCTCACGGAAATAAAGCGGTACCAACTGCGCATGGCAGTCGGTGAAGTTAAGTAACGTCACCTGCCCCACCGGCTCGAACGCCAGAAGGTCCCGTTGCTTTATGGATTGGCGGGCGAGGCTCCGGGCGCTCAGTCCCGGCACGCCAGTGAGGGCCGCGGCCGCGGCCGCCACTTGAAGAAATTGACGCCGGTCCAACACTTCTCACTCCCTATCAAAATAGCGAGGCCCTATCAAAAAATCGGGGGAATGCGGCCCGCCGCACTCCCCCTTGAAATATTCGGGCGGGGTTTAACTAGTTTCTAATGGCAGGGGTTTCCACCTGCAACCCACGCCCGCGCCACGCTAGGTATAGTTCCAGGTTGACGTATTCGTCGGAACCGTAGCCATAAGGCTTTGCCCGCACCTGCTTGTTGCAGCCACGGAAACGGCGGTGGATCGACCCCGGCTTCTGCCACTTCAGGCGGTAGACGGGAAAACCGTTGCTTTGGCCCTGAGTCAAGGTATTGGCGCGGATGATGCCGCCGGGATTGTCCACGTGACAATGCGCGCAGGCCATGTCCAACTGACCGCGGCGCTGGAAGTAGAACTTCTTGCCCTTTTCAAAGAAGGGAATGGCCGGGCCATCGATGCTGACATTCATGGGCTTTCCCTTGGACAGGTTGCGAATGTAGGTCGTCAACGACAGCATTTGTTTGGATTCCCACTTGTAGGGCTTGGCCCCCATCTTTTCCTGGCGTTCCTGGTTGATGCGCTGCTCGAGGCTCTGCATCTTGCCCAGTTTCGCATTATATACGGGATAGCGTGTAGCTACGTCGTTCAACCTCACCACTTTGCCGCCATGACAGCTCGCGCAGGAATTGCCGGCCTTGCCGTCGACCTTGTTCCAGAGTGCTTCGCCCTCGTCAACCCACAGGTACCCCGGGTTGGCCAGGTCGTCGTCCTGGATCATCTGGGTTTCTTTCTTAGCGTAGGTATAGCCGCTACGCCGTTCGCCGGCCTGGTACTTGGTCACCTCTCCGGCGAAGGCGGTTCCGGCGAACGCCGAAAAGGCCACCGCCAGGGCGGCCAAGGTCCATATTCCCTGATAGGATTTTCGCATGTTGTCCCCCCGTTATCCCGAGACCGAGATTTTGACGGACTTTTTGGTGACCTTGCCGTCGTCATCGGTCCATTTGAAGTTCATCGGCCCGCTTTTCGTGGCTTTGACGTAAAAGGCCAGGTACGGATTGGCC
>PTLK01000011.1 GCA_002938075.1 Alphaproteobacteria bacterium MarineAlpha3_Bin3 | reverse complement strand
GGTGTTTTCTAAGACTTTCCGCTTTCGACGCCCATTTCCTTCATCACGTCGGTGATCGCCTTGAGCGCGCCTTGCATTTCGCTTGCCCCCAGTTGGCCGATGCAACCGATGCGGAAACTGGGGGCGACGGTCAGCTTGCCGGGATAGATGACATAGCCGCGGCAACCCAGCGCGTCATAGAAAACCTGGAAATCGAACTTCTCATCGGCGGGCATCTTGAAGGTGACGATGATCGGCGCCTGCACTTCGTCCGCCAGCAGCGTCTCGAACCCCAGCCCCCGCATGCCGTCGACGAGGATTTTGCAGTTGCCGGCGTATCGCGCATGGCGGCCCTCGGCGCCGCCCTCGGCGTCGAACTGGTCGAGCGCCTTATCGAAGGCGTTAATCACGTGGGTCGGCGGCGTGAACCGCCATTGGCCGTTCTTTTCCATCGCCGTCCATTGGTCGTAAAGGTCGAGGCTCAGCGCGTGGGCGTTGCCCTGGCATTGTTCCAGCGCCGCCCGGCGGAGGATGGCCAAACCCATCCCTGGTACGCCCTCCAGGCATTTGTTGGACGACGCCATCATGCCGTCGAAGGGAATTGCCGAGGCGTCGAAAGGCAGGGCGCCGAAGGCACTCATGGCGTCGATGATGAGGCGGCGTTGGTTTTCGGCGGTGATCCGGGCAATGTCCTCGATCGGGTTGAGGATCCCCGACGTGGTCTCGCAATAAACCGCCACAACATGGGTGATGGCCGTATCCGATTTCAATGCCGCTTCCAGGTCGTTCAGGTCGGGCGGGGTGTCCTCGGGGGTTTCCAGGGAAATGTGCGAACGCCCGGCATAATCGAGAATTCGGGCAATGCGCTTCCCGTAGGCGCCGTTGATCAGCACCAGGGCCTTGCCGTCCTTTTTGCCGTCTCGGGGGGGGATCAGGGTGCCCAGCGCCGCCTCGACGGTAAAGGTGCCGCTGCCCTGCAACGGAACGCAGACATGGGTTTCCGCCGCGCCGGCGATGTCCAGCAGGCGGCGCAGCACCCGGGCATTGGTTTCGATAAACTGGGCGTCGCGCGAGCCCCAATCGTGCAGCATCGCCTCCTTGGTCGCCGCCGACGTGGTCAAGGGGCCGGGGGTCAAAAGCCAGGGGTCTTTGGCGGCGGCCATATCCGTCTCCTTAACGCTTGCGCCAGGCCTGGGTGCGTCGGGCCAGGCCGCGGGTCAGGACGGCGTGCAACAGCCGCGCGCCGCCGGCGGTGAGCACGATCATAATACCCATGGCGGCGGCCGAGGCCTGTTCGCCGGCGTCGTCCATGTTGAGCACCGCCACCGAGGCCAGCGCGGTGTCCGGCGAATACAGGAACACCACTGCCGACACCGTGGTCATGGCGTTGACGAACAGGTACATGGAAATATCCAGGATCGCGGGCACGCAAATCGGCACCGTGACCCGCCAGAAGGTCTTGTAGAACGGCACCTTCAGCGACGCCGACACGGATTCGAACTCATTATCGATCTGCTTCAGCGCCGTGATCGCGGTCAGGTGGCTGACGGTGTAGAAGTGGGTGATGGTGCAGATCACCAGGATCGGCAAGGTGTGATAGAGGAAATTCAGCGGATTGCCGGGGTGATTGAAAAAGAAGATATAGGCCAGCCCCAACGACAGCCCCGGCACCGCCATCGGCATCATGACGAGGAACTGCATGGCCGCGCGCCCGGCCAGGAAGCCTTTGCTTTTTTCCACCAGATAGGCGCCGGTGAAAATGACGCAGGTGCCGATCACCGCCGTCCAGGAGGCCATTTTTACCGAATTGAAATACGAATCCCCCCCCCCCCCGTCGCGTAGCGAGAAGTCGTAATTGGCGAGGGTGAGGGACAGGTTATAGGGCCAGAACTTGACCAACGACGCGAACATCGCCACGCTCAGGATGCCGACGATGACAATACCGACCAGCGCGCAATACGCGGTCATGATGGCGTCGAACCTGGGCGATGGTGTCGGCGCATAGGGAACGGCGCGCGCCGTCAAGATCGCCACCTGTTTGCGCTGTATGATGCGGTCGGCGGCAAAGGCGATCACCGCCGGCACCAGCAAGACCATCGAGACTACGGCACCCATCTCGAAATCCTGGCGCCCGATCACTTGTTTGTAGACGTCCGTGGCGAGCACGTTGTACTGCCCGCCGACCACCTTGGGCACCCCGAAATCGGTAATAATCAGGGTAAAGGCAACAAAGCCCGCCGACACCAGCCCATAGCGGATGCTGGGCAGGGTGACGGTGAAGAACGTCCGCACCGGCCCGGCGCCGAGCGATTGGGAAGCTTCATAGAGCCGCCCGTCGCTCATCGACATGGAAATCAGGATAATCATCAAGACATGAGGGAAGATATAGATCACTTCGCCCATGACGATGCCGATGGGACCGTAGATTTCATTGCCGAACAACATGAATGTCAGGAACCCCTGTTTGCCGAACATGAAAATCAGCGAAATAGCCGGCAGCAGCGACGGCATCAGGATGGGGATCAGGGCGATGCCCTTGAAAAGGCTTTTAAAGGCCATGCATGAGCGGGTCAGCGCATAGGCGTAAACAAAGGCCAGGGAGACGACGATAACCGTGCTGATCGAGGAAATGGTCAGACTGTTGGCGACGGATTGGGATAATGCCGGCGTGGTGAAGAATTCGGTGAAATTGTCCAGGCCGGTGAAGTTCCCGTCCTTATCCTGGAATCCTTTCGACAGCAATGCGTATAGCGGCAGCACAATGGCGACGAGAAGATAGAGCGCGATGGCGCCCAGAATGCCGCGCATGATCCAGTCTTCGGAGCTGACCTTGTGGCGGACGATGCCAAGGGCGGCGGCGGGGGCCATGGTTATACCACGTCAGATCAAGTCGTCCGCGTGGGTAAAGATTTCCCCATACACGCGGATATGGTCCGACGGCAGGGCGACGGTGAATTCCTGGCCTTCTTTAATGTCCAGGTCGCGGACCAGATTGATGGAAAAATCGGCGCGGATCGTGGTCTCGCCGGCGTCCTGGACCGCCAGGGAGGCGCGGTAGAAGGAACCCAGGAATTCCAGCGTTTCAATCACCGTCGGCACGGCGTTTTCGGTGTCCGGCGTGACGCCCCGGGTGGCTATGTCCTCGGGCCGGATGCAGACGGTGATGGGGTCGTCTTTTTGGATTCCGTCAGGACAATTGTTGGTGGTCAATTCGATATCGCCCAGCCGCACTTGGGCCTGGTTGCCGGCGACGCCGGAAAGAAAATTCATGGTGCCGATGAAATCGGCGACGAAGGGATTGACCGGGCGGCTGTAGATATCTTGGGGCGTGCCGACTTGCTCGATCACGCCTTCGTTTATGACCACGATGCGGTCGGCCATGGTCAGGGCTTCTTCCTGGTCGTGGGTGACCATGATCGTGGTCACCCCCAATTGGTGCTGCAAGGCCTTGATCTCGTGGCGCAGCCTGATCCGCACCTTGGCGTCCAAGGCGCTCAAGGGCTCGTCGAGCAACAGCAGCCCCGGCTTGGTCGCCAGCGCGCGGGACAGGGCGACGCGCTGTTGTTGTCCGCCGGAAAGCTGGGCCGGGTATTTGTCTTCCTGGTCCACCAGCCCGACCGATTCCAGAAGCTCGGCCACCCGGGCGTCGATCTCAGGCTTAGACGTCTTGCGGCTAACCAGCCCGTAGGCGACGTTCTGGTGGACCGTCAGGTTGGGAAACAGCGCGTAGGACTGGAACACGATGCCGAAATCCCGTTCCAGGGGCGGCAGTCCGGAAATATCCTTACCGGCCTGTTCGACGCGGCCATGGGTCTGGATGTCGAGGCCCGCGATGGCGCGCAGCAGAGTCGTCTTGCCGCAGCCCGACGGCCCCAGAAAACAGACGAATTCGCCTTCGAAGACTTCGAGCGAGATGTCTTCCAGCGCCGTGAAGTCGCCGAACATCTTGGTCAGGTTCTCGACTTTGAGATAAGCGTCTTTGCCGGTCACCGGTTCCCCCTGAACACTTGAATAAAGCAAACCCCAGCCGCCCGGTCAAAGGGGACGGCTGGGGCGCTTTTTAGCTTTCTTGCGCCGGGAGCGTTATTTCTTCTTCGGCTCCGACTTGGCGTCGTATTTATCACGCCACTTGTTGAGGATGCGGACGCGGTTCTTGGCCGCCCAGGCGAAGTCGTTCTTGATCATCTTCGACAGGATTCCCGGCGGGAAGTTCTTCACCGGCTTGGCGATTCCCGGCATGGCGACGACGGCGTATTCCCGGTTATAGATCAACATCGCCTTTTTCGTCACCGACCAGTCGGCCAAGGCACGCGCGGCCTTGAGATTCTTGGTGTTTTTGACGATGGCGAATGATTCCAGGTCCCAGCCGATACCTTCGATGGGGGCGATGATTTCGATCGGGGCGCCGGCGTTCTTGGACTTGGCGCCACGATAGGCGAAGGAAATGCCGATGGGAATTTCGCCGCGCGCCGCCAGTTTGCACGGCTTGGAGCCCGAATGGGTATAGCGCGCGATGTTGGTGTGCAGGCCATCCATGTATTTCCAGCCTTTATCCTCGCCCATCAACTGAAGCCAACTGGACACGTCGAGGAAACCGGTGCCCGAGGAATTCGGGTTCGGCATGATGACGTGGCCCTTGTAGACCGGCTTTGTCAGGTCGGCCCACGACGTCGGCAGCGGCAGGTTGTACTTGCCGGCTTCGACCGTGTTGAAGCAGACGGACGCGATCCAGGCCCGTTGCCCGACCCATTGCGGTGGGTTGTTGGCCTGGTCGTAATACAGCTTGCCGAGCTTTTTCAGTCCCTTCGGCGCGTAGCCCTGGAAATAGCCTTCGTTGCCCAGCATCATCAGGCTGGTGGCGGCCAGGCCCCAGACGATGTCGGCCTTGGGGTTGGCTTTTTCGGCCATCAGCTTCGAGGTCACGATACCGGTGGAATCGCGCACCCACTTGATGTTGATGTCGGGATAGTCCTTTTCGAAGGCCTTCTTGAACATGGACAGTTCGTCGGCTTCGATGGCGGTGTAGACCAAGAGGTCGGTCTTGGCGAAAGCGCCGCTGGCGGCGAGGCCGAGGACCATCAGGCCGCCGGCGGCCACCGTCGTCAATCGTTTCAGTAATTTCGTGAACATTTATCAAATCTCCCTGGTTTTGGGTGCCAGCCCGACACTTTTATCGTTAACCGGCGTTTCGTCCTTTTCGACGATTACTGTACTGAATCGCAAGCCATGTTGGCAACCGAACCGACCGCCCGGGGGGTGAATTTTCGATGACAGTTTGCAACGCTTATAAGGTCTTGTTCCGGGCCGGGGCGGGGTCCGGACCCACCGCCGTCCCTGCCGGGGCCGAAAATATCGCCACCGGCGCTTTGCCGAGGCCGCCGGCATAGACCTTTTGGTCGAACACGTTCTGCAGGAAGAACAAGCCGATGAAACAGACGACGCCTGCGATCAGGGGTGTCACCACCCACCCGGCGCCGATGCCGCCGACCACCCGCCATCGGATGCCGCGCCCGCCCTTGAGCAGGGCGATGCCGAGCACCGCGCCGACCACGGCCTGTGAGCTGGAGACCGGGACCAGGGGAATGGTCGGCAGGCCGTTGGACTGCAAAAAGCTTTCCAGGCCTTGGCTGGCGAACAGGAACAGCACCAACGAGTGCGACACCACCACCACCCAGGCGGCGACCGGCGACAGCGGCATGATGCCGGTGCCGACCGTCATCATCACCCGTTTGGAATAGGTCATGACGCCGAAGCCGATGGCGAGGGCGCCGAGCAGGAACAATTGTTCCGTGGGCGAGAAGGTCAACAGCCCGGCGAATTCAAAATCCGTGAACGGCGACGCCGACACGAACACCCCCATGACGTTGGCGATGTTGTTGGCGCCCAGGCTGTAGGCGCCGAAGGCGCCGGCCAACAGAAGCCCTAGGCGGGTGTAGGCATCTTGGCGGATCAGGTGCAGCTTGGCCCGCGAAAGCGCCATCGTCGTCGCCTTGAACAGGACCATGGCGAACCCGGCCGCCAGGATCGGGCAGATCAACCAGGTCGACAGGATCTTGGTCAGCGCCGTCGGATCGGTGGCGTTGTTGGTGAACAGGTTCCAGCCGATGATGGCGCCAATGATGGCCTGGGTGGTGGACACCGGCAAACCGGCCTTGGTCATCAGGTAAACGGCCAGGGCGGCGGCGAACGCGGCCATGAAGGAGCCGGGAAGGGCGTTGATGGCGCCCAGCTTGCCAAGCGTCTCGGTGGTGCCGGCGCCGGAAATCACCGCCCCCAGGATCACGAACACGGTGCAGATCACGGCCGCCGTCGTAAACCGGATCATCCGCGTGCCGACGGCGGTGCCGAAGACGTTGGCGGCGTCGTTGGCGCCCAAGGCCCAGCCCAAAAACAGCCCGCTGGTCAGGAAAAACAGGACCGAGAGTTCCATTGCCCGCCGCCTATGCCCGAATCACGTGGGCCCGTTCAAAGGGTGCGCTTGATGGCATAGATGGCGAGCCGGTCGGCCACGTCCTCGGCCCAATCGGGGATGTTGTCGATGTGCTCGACGAAATTCCGCAGTTGGGCTTTCCGGCTGAGGTCGAGCTCGGAGTTGAAAATCGCCTGTTTCAGCTTCGTCGACACCTTGTCGGCCTCCTTCTCGTAGAACATGACCTTGTGGTTGTGATCGCCGACCGCCTCGATGTTGCGGAAAAACGCCCGTGACGCCAGCACCAGGGCTTCCACCGACTCCACCGCTATATCGGTCAGGGTCTCGTAATTGGCGTGGTATTCGTCGGGAATCTCCGGCTTTTCGATGAAAAACGCCCACAGCGCCCCCTCGAACAGGTTCAGCAAGTGGTCCAGGTTCTCGATCAGGCCCAAAACGTCGCCCCGGGATTCCGGGATCAGGGTCTGGGCGTAAAGCTTGGTTTCGATGGCCCGCCTGAGATGGTCGGCTTCGCTTTCCATCTTGTTGACGTCTTGGAGCTTGAGTTCGAAATCCGTCGTGCTGCCGTCGTGGAGGTAAACCTTGACCGCGATCTTGAAATGGAGGGAGGACTGCGAAAGCTTGTCGAGGAATTCGTCGATCTCGTTCTCCAGCGCCCGCGTGTGCCGGAAAAGCGAAATATTCTTCGTCAGTTCCATGGTCCTTGTCTCCTTGAAACACCGCCAAACGTCGCCGCCCCCGGGCGTCCCTCGGACCGATGCTGGTAAAAATATCGTTGGGTAGGCGGCGGTTGAGTTGGCCGCCCCAAGCCGCCGCCAGTATAGGCCAAGATTGCGGAAGGAAAAGGCGTCAAACCGGCCAAAAACGGCAAAATGGCCGTCAAATCATCAAAAAAGCGCCTTTTAGACGGTTTTTCCGGCCGCCGGCTTTTCGCTGCCTCGACCGGCGAAGATCAGCTCGGCGTTCTTCGAGCACGATTTTTCGGCCAGGTCGACGAAATGCCCGGTGATGCTTTGCGGCGTTTGGAGCGTCTCCGGGTCTTCGCCGGGGAAGGCCTGGGCCCGCATCGCGGTCCGCGTCGGGCCGGGATTTAGCAGGTTGACGCGGACCCGGGTTTTCGCCACCTCGGCGGCGTAAATCAGCACCGTCATCTCCAGGGCCGCCTTGGAAACGGCGTAAATTCCCCAATAGGGCCGGGCCTCGCGGGCAACGGTGGAGGTGACGAAGATGGCGCGCCCGGAATCGGACGCCCTGAGCAGCGGGTCCATGGAACGGATCAGGCGCCAGTTGGCGGTGACGTTGACGGCCAACACCTGGTCCCAGGTCTTTGGATCCGTATGGCCCAGGGGGCCGAGGGTGCCGAGCAGCCCGGCGTTGCCGACCAGGACGTCGAGTCTTCGGAAGTGTTCGTAAAGGGCCTGGCCGAGGCTGTCGATGGCGTCGAAATCGGTCAGGTCCAGGGGCACCAGGGTCGCCGCCTGGCCGTTGATTTCCCGGATTTCGTCGTCGATTTCTTCCAATGCGCCGGTGGTCCGGGCCGTCAGCACCAGGTGCGCCCCTTCTTCGGCGAAGCGCCTGGCGACGGCGGCGCCGATGCCCCGGGACGCGCCAGTGACCAGGGCGATGCGCCCGTCGAGCCTTTTTTGGTTGGGCTTTTTGCGGGATTTTTTGCCCTGGACGGGCATCCTTATTCCCGTTCGTCCAGCAACGACAACTGATGCTGAACCGGGTCCTTGTCGTGGTCGATCAGTGGGATCGGGTAATCGCCGCTGAAACACGCGTCGCAGAATTGCGGCGCGTCGGCGGCGCGGGCTTTCTCGCCGAACGCCCGGTACAAGCCGTCGATGGAAATGAATGCCAGGCTGTCGAGGGCGATATGTTTGGCCATCGCCTCGACGTCGAATTTCGCCGCCAGTAGCTCGTCCTGGCTGGGGGTGTCGATGCCGTAGAAGCACGAATGGGTGGTCGGCGGGCTGGAAATCCGCATGTGCACCTCCTTGGCGCCGGCGTTGCGGACCATTTCGACGATCTTCAGGCTGGTGATGCCGCGGACGATGGAATCGTCGACCAGCACCACGCGCTTGTCCTTGAGCCCGGCGGCGTTGGCGTTGTGCTTCAGGCGCACGCCCAGGTGCCGGATCTGGTCGGTGGGCTCGATGAAGGTGCGCCCGACATAATGATTGCGGATGAGGCCGAACTCAAACGGCACCCCAGACTGCTGTGCATAGCCGATGGCGGCGGGAACGCCGGAATCGGGGACCGGCACCACGAGGTCGGCGTCGACGTGGCTTTCGCGGGCCAGCTCGGCGCCGATGTTCTTGCGCACGTCATAGACGCTGCGGCCTTCCATGACGCTGTCGGGTCGGGCGAAGTAGATGTATTCGAAGATGCAGAACCGGTTCGGCGATTTGGAGAAGGGCTTGATGCTGTGCAGGCCCTTGTCGTCGATGACGACGATCTCGCCGGGTTCCACGTCGCGGACGAATTCGGCGCCGATGATGTCGAGCGCGCACGTCTCCGACGACAAAATCCAGGCTTCGCCCAGCCGTCCCAGGACCAGCGGCCGCACGCCGTAGGAATCGCGCAACCCGATCAGCTTTTTCTGGGTGATGCAGACCATGGAATAGGCGCCTTGGATCTGGCTCAAGGCGTCGGTCATGCGGTCGACGACGCGCCCGTATTCGCTGATCGCGATCAGGTGGATGATGGCCTCGGTGTCGGAAGTGGATTGGAAGATGCAGCCCCGTTGCACCAGCCTTTGCCGGATCTCGTAGGCGTTGGTGAGGTTGCCGTTATGGGCCACGGCGAGGCCGCCGAACTTGAAGTCGGCGAACAGCGGTTGAACGTTCCTGAGCACCGTTTCGCCGGTCGTCGAATAGCGCACGTGGCCGATGGCGACGTGGCAGGCGAGCCGTTCCATGACCTCGGGCGCGTTGAAGTTGTCGCCGACCAGGCCCAGCGCCCGGTGGCTGTGGAACTGTTCGCCGTCATAGGCGACGATGCCGGCCGCTTCCTGACCCCGGTGCTGGAGCGCGTGCAGGCCGAGCGCCGTGTGGGTGGCGGCATCCGATAGGCCGTAGATGCCGAACAGGCCGCATTCTTCTTCCGGCCGGCGCAGGTCGCCGATGCCGGCGATGCCGCCAGGGCCGCCTTTCCTATCGGTCCTTGAGGATTTCATTCAGCCGATCCATTTGTTGACGCGCCTTATTGCCGTACCCGACGGCGTCGCCCTCGGGGGCGCCGTCCTTCTTGTCATCGGCGCCCTTCGGTTTCGGCGCCAGCAACTCCTGCACCACCCGGCGGGTGCCGGACTTTTTGTCGTTGGCGTCTTTCTTTTTTTCGCTCCCGTCTTTGCCTGCGTCATCCCCTGGGCCTTCCTCGTCGCCGAACCCGGCGGCGGTGAAGTTCTCGGGGATCAGGGCCACCAACAACGCCGCCCCGGGCTCGATCAACTCCATGGACCGGGCTTCGCTGATCCATTGCGGCCGGTCGTCCTGGGGATAAAACATCCCCAGCCCGATATAGGCAATACAAACAATCAAGGCGCCGCGCAAAAGCCCGAACAAGAAGCCCAGCGACCGGTCGACGGCGTTAAGCGGGCTTTCCTTCACCTTCTTCGAAATGCGGCGGGTCATCAGCGACAGGATGACCAGGGAAAGGACGAAAATGACGATCCCGGCGCCGAAATCGGCGACGATATCGATCGTGATCAGTTGCCGGGCATACGGGTGGAGGAAGGGGAACCCGTAGAAGGTGGCGAAAATGGCGCCGATCCAGCCGGCCACCGACAGCACCTCGTGCACCAGGCCGCGGACATAGGCGAGGACGGCGGAAATCAGCACCAATACGGCGATCCCGATATCGAGCGCATTGACGATCGGCACGTCAGCGGGGTTATCCATGGCCGCGTCCCCGGGTGTTGGCGGCCGCCACCGGCGGCCCGGCGCGTTGCCCGGCGCGTTGGCTATCCGGTTTGGCGAACAGCACGAGCAAATCCTCGAGGCGGGAGATTTCGGTAATCTCCATGGTCCTTTCCGGGGTTTTCTTGTTGTTTCCCCTGTTGTTTCCTTGGGCCCGGGATTGCCCCGGAATGATGGCGCGGCTGAAGCCCAACTTGGCGGCTTCCTTGAGCCGGGCATCGACCCGGGACACCGCCCTGACCTCGCCGGAAAGTCCGATTTCGCCGAAGACCACTGTTTCCGGCGGCACCGGGACGCCGCTGACCGACGATATCAGGGCCGCCGCCACCGCTAGGTCGGCCGCCGGCTCGCCGATCTTCAGGCCGCCGACGATGTTTAGGTATACGTCCAATCCGGCCAGCGCAAGGCTCGAGCGGGACTCCAGCACGGCCAGGATCATGGCCAGGCGGCCGGTGTCCCAGCCGACCACGGCGCGGCGCGGGGTGCCCAGGGCCGAGGGCGCGGTGAGGGATTGAATTTCAACAAGAACCGGCCGTGTTCCCTCGATGCCGGCGAACACGCTGGCGCCCGATACGTCGTCATCCCGGCCGGCCAGGAACAGCGCCGATGGATTGGCGACCTCGGCCAGGCCGGCGCCGGTCATCTCGAAAACGCCGATTTCGTCCGTCGGGCCATAGCGATTCTTGACCGCGCGCAGGATCCGGAACTGGTGGCTGCGGTCGCCCTCGAAATAAAGCACCGTGTCGACCATGTGCTCCAGCACCCGGGGGCCGGCGATCTGTCCGTCCTTGGTGACGTGGCCGACGAGGATCAGCGCGAAGCCCTGGCGTTTGGCCAGCCGGATCAGTTCCTGCGCCGAGGTGCGGACCTGGGCCACGGTGCCGGGCGCCGATTCCAGGCTGTCCACGAACATCGTCTGGATCGAATCAATGACCACCAGATCGGGTCCGCCGGGCCCTCCGGCATTGCCCAGCGATGCCGCGATATCGCGCACCGAGGTGGCGGCGGCCAGGCCGACGTCGGCGTCGGTGAGGCCGAGCCGGTCGGCGCGCAGCCGCAACTGGTCGACCGCCTCCTCACCGGAGATATAGACCGGGGTCAGGGTCTTCGACAGGGCGGAGGCGACTTGCAGCAACAGGGTCGATTTGCCGATGCCGGGGTCGCCGCCGACCAGGAGTGTCGAGCCGGCGACCATGCCGCCGCCGGTAACGCGGTCGAATTCCTTGATCCCGGTGACCTGGCGCGGCGCGTGGGGCGTTTCGCCCTTCAGCCCCTGAAATTCGATCTTGCGGCCTTTTTTGGATCCTAACCCCTTGGGCGCCGACTCGGGCGCTTGTTCTTCGACCAGCGTATTCCACGCGCCGCAGCCCTCGCACCGGCCCGACCACTTGGGCGCGACGGCGCCGCATTCCTGACAGACGTAGGTGACCGTTTTGCGGGCCAAGCAACCGGCTCCTTTTAAGCCCTGACTGCCATCTTGATCGGGCCTTTGGCCTTGCAGTGGATGAACTGGTCGACGTGCGTGTTACCCAACCTCTGGTAAGTCTTGGTCCCCGGCATCAGCCGAATGGTTTCCACAGTAAAATCAGCTTTGGCAGCACCGTAAGTGCTGCCAAAAGGGCGATGAACATTGCCGCCGCGGTTAACAAACCAAAATAAATAGTGGGAATGAAGTTGGAAAACATCAAGATGGAGAAGCCGAAGATGATGGTCATGGTCGTGTAGAACACCGCTTTGCCGATATTGGAATGGCAAACGTGCAGGGTCTCCACATAATTGTGAGTAAGTGCGTACTCTTCTCTGAAGCGGTAGATATAGTGAATGCCATTGTCTACTGCGATACCGATGGTGATGGCGGCGATCGTGATGGTCATCATGTCCATGGGGATTCCCGCCCCCCCCATTACACCCAAAACCACCCCGGCACCTAGCAGGTTTGGCAGAATGCCGATAATCGACAAGGTGATTGACCGGAACAACACTAGGAACATGATTGCAATACCCAGCATCACTACACCTATGGTTTTGATCTGCGATTTAAACAAGCTCTGCAGCATATTGTTGTAGAGCACTAGCAGCCCACTCACGGTCACGTCCTGCTCCTCAAATCCGAGCTTCTTCGCCAGGTCACGGCGCACTGTCTCCAGCAACTCCTTGCGGCGTAAATCAGGTTTCGAATCCAACACACGTGCAAGAATACGTGCCTCGTTGTCATCGATGGAGACATAAGGGTCGATGAGACTCTTTCGTATCTTGGGGGGAATTTTGGTATACAAGATTGCCAGTTCCATTCCGTCCAGCTCTTTTTCCGCATAGTCTTCGGCAACCCGCACCGTCGAAGCGAGCGAGAGCACCTTGCCGATTTCGGGCAGTCCATCGAGGTAGTCGTGTACCTCTTTGATGTGCTTGACCTTGGTGGGGGTAAACCAATACTCAGGTGAGTTGGCGAGTGTTGCCGCGTACTCACGCTCCATTTGTATCTCTTCCTCGGTCAACCCTTCAAGGTCCTCGGGCTTCAGGAGGTTGCCAGAATCATCCTTGAATTTTATCAGTATTTCTAGTGGCGTAGTACCACCGAGCTTCTCATCGATGAGCTTGAGACCTTGATAAATTTCCGTGTCGTCGCTGAAGTAGTTGATGAAACTGTTCTCGACACGCAGCCGGGTGATTCCCGCCACACTCACGATGGTCAACACTAGCGCCAACACCAGGATCTTGTTGCCTTGAGTCTCGGTCAGACGGGCCAGATATGCAGGTAAGAGAAACCGGTCACTGTCGAAGGTGGGTTTGGATCCAGTTTTCCCCATCACCATCAACAACGTGGGGAACAGTAGAAACGAGGTGACGAATGTCACCGCCAAACTGGCGCTCATCATCCACCCGAAGTCGATGACCGGCTTGATTTCGCTCACGACCAGGGAGCTAAAACCCATGATGGTAGTTAGCGCGGTGTATAGACAGGGTTTCACCATCTTATGCATGGTGGTTCTGACCAGCGCCAACTGATCGTCACCAGGATGATCTCGATTAAGTTGCCGGTAACGCACGATCAAATGAATGTTCATCGAGATGGTGATGATCAGCATAAGGGCGAGAAAATTGGATGAGATGACGGTGACCTTCCAACCAATCAATCCCAGCACACCCACCATGATTAATCCGGTGTAAAAGCAGCTGAGCAGTGGGAGCACGATCCAGCGCAATTCCCGGAAGATGGCGGTGAGAACAATGATGAGAAACACAAGAACACCACCACCGAAGATGATCAGGTCGTTGCGCACGAATGTAATCATGTCGTCGGTAATCATCGGCACACCGCCGAGATATAAAACGCCATGCTGGCGGTACGGTTTGATGATGTCTCTGATGCGTGCAACGTCAAGGTGGCGTTGCTCACTTAACGCTTCATGTGCCTGATCGTATTCGATGATGATGCGTTCCAGGGTTTGCGTTTCTTTAACGGAGAGACCGGCATTTCGTTTTTTGGCACGCAGCTCATTTCGAGATTGGAGTAAGTTGTTGTACTGCTGGTCCTTGACCAGTCCCAACAGTAAAGCGGTAGTTCGACCATCTGCACTGACGATGAGCTCGCGGTAAATGGGGTTATTGAGCAGCTCGTCTTTGGCCTTGTCCCGGTCGACACCGGGTTTCTCCAGGCTTGGCACATCGTCGATCATTTCCGTAATCGGTACATCCGAGCTTTTGAATAGGGGGGCATCGAGTATCGTGAACACCGTTTCCACGCTGGTGACTTTCTTGAGTTCTTCACGGAGTTGCTTCAAAGACTCTAATGCTTGGTCCGAGAAGAGATCTTTGTCGGGGGTGTACGTCACAACGAGTAAATCCCTGCTCGGATATCGCTGGTGGATTTTCCGGAACACCTTGAGGTCCACGTCGTCTTCCAGCAACAAGGAGTCGGCCGATGCGTCCAACTTGAAGTCTTTTGTGTGATAGCCGAAGAAAACCAGAATTGAGAGCAGCACAACCAGAACTAACTTAGGTTTGTGGAGCACCAGAGTGTCATAGGCCTGCACGGTACGAGACGTCATAAAGTTTTCTCTTTGAGCAATGCCGATTCAGCCAGGGGAACAATGGTGTCGGCCCATGGTGTGTACACTTTTTCAGAGGGGTGAAGGTTATCGTCGGCGGCCAGGGTCGCCAGGCACCCGACGGTGGCCAGAAAGGCGAGGAACACCCGTCCGATGGGTTGCAGGAAATTCATCGCTCAGGCGCCGCCCGCGCCGCTGGTGCCGCCGGCGCCGCCGACATAGACCCGGGTGTAGCGGCGCCCGAGGCCGGTGAGGATTTCGTAGCCGATGGTGCCGGCGTCCTCGGCCACCCGCTCGACCGGGTTATTTGGCCCGATCAGGTCGACGAAGGCGCCCGGGAGGCAAAGATGGGCGGGGATCGAGGTGACGTCGAGGGTAATGAGATCCATGGATACGCGCCCCACGACCGGCACCGGGGTATCGCCGACATAGCCGGTCCCCTTGTTGCTGAGGGATCTGAGATAACCGTCCGCGTAGCCCACCGCCACGGTGGCGATGCGGCCCGGCCCCTCGACCTGGTGGGTCGCACCATAGCCAACGGTCTGGGGGGTGTCAACGTCACGCACTTGGGCGATTTTCCCTTGTAATCTAACCACTTGCGCCATCGGATTGGGCTGCCCGTGGACCGGCCCGAGGCCGTAAAGGGCGACCCCCGGGCGGACCATGTCGAAGTGGTATTCGGGGCCCAGGAAGATGGCGGACGAATTGGCCAAGCACGCCTGTCCCTGGTGCAGCCTGAGGCAGACGTCGAGGAAGGCCTCCAACTGGCGGCCGTTTTTCGGGTGGTCCGGTTCATCGGCGCAGGCCAGGTGGCTGATCACTTCTAGGATATTGAGGCCGTCGAGGCGGCTCGGCTCCTCGACCAGCTTGTCGACCTCGCCGGCCGGCAGCCCCAACCGCCCCATCCCCGTATCGGCATGGAGGTCGCAGGGAAGCGGACTTTCCAGTTGCCGGCAATAGGCCCGCCAGTCATGGATTTCATCGAGGCTGTTGAGCACCGGGACCAGCCGGCTGGCGTCGAAGGCTTCCTCGGTGCCGGCCATCAGCCCCCCGAGGACATGGATTTCGGCCTGCACCAGTTCCGGGTCGCCGGTGTCGTTGAGGATTTGGCGCAGGTGAATTCCTTCCTCGATCAGGGCGACGAAGAAAACCCGGCATCCGGCGGCGGCCAGCGCCGGGGCGATGCGGTCGATGCCGAGCCCGTAGGCGTCGGCCTTGACCACGGCGGCGCATTGGGCGCCGTCGAGGCGATCGGCGAGCAGCCGGTAATTGGCGGCGATGGCGTCCAGGTCGATGGTCAGGACGGCGCCGGCGTGGGCTTCGGGGATGGAGGGGGCAGGCGGGGTGGACATGGAAGACCGTCTCGTCCCGACCCCTTAGTCTTCGGGGGCGTGGTGCGGGTCCAAATTGGCGAAACGGGTAAAAGCGCCGTGGAAGAGCATCTTGATGTCGCCGATCGGGCCGTGGCGCTGCTTGGCGACGATGATATCCGCCAGATTGGCGACCTTGGCCTTGGCATCGTCCCATTTTTCCATGCGCCGGTCGAAATCCATGTCGTCCTCGTCGCCGCGTCGGCCCGGCTTTTTCCGTTCCAGGTAGTATTCCTCGCGGAAGATGAACATCACCACGTCGGCGTCCTGTTCGATGGACCCGGATTCGCGCAGGTCCGAGAGTTGCGGGCGGGGCGGTTCGCGCTGCTCGACGGCGCGCGAAAGCTGGGATAGCGCCAGCACCGGCAAGTTCAACTCCTTGGCCAGGGTCTTCAGTCCGCGGGTGATTTCCGACACCTCCTGCACCCGGCCGTCGTTGCGCGACGTGGCGGCGGCGACCAATTGCAGGTAATCGACGACGATGAGGCCCAGGTTGTGCTGGCGCTTCAGCCGCCGGGCCCGGGTGCGCAGCGCGCTGACGGTCAACGCCGGGGTGTCGTCGATGAAGATCGGTATCTTGTGGAGCGTCGAGGAGGCGGCGGCGAGGCGGGTGAATTCGTCGTTCGACAACTCCCCCTTGCGCATGCGGTCGGACGAGATGTTGGACTGTTCGGAAAGGATGCGGCTGGCCAGTTGTTCGGCCGACATCTCGAGCGAGAAGAACCCGACCACGGCGCCCTCGCGGCCTTCGCTGTGGCTGTAGTTATAGGCCGCGTTGTAGGCGATGTTGGTGGCCAGCGCCGTCTTGCCCATGGCCGGCCGGCCGGCTAGGATCACCAGATCGGACGAATGGACCCCCCCCAACAGCTTGTCCATGTCGGTGAACCCGGTGCCGACCCCAGCCAGGCCGCCTTCGCGGGTGTGCGCGGCTTCCGCTGACTTGATGGCGGTGATGACGGCATCCTTGAACGGCAGGAAGCCGCCCTCGTATTCGCCTTTGGTGGCCAAGTCATAGAGGTTTTGTTCGGCGGTTTCGATTTGGTCGGTGGCTGTTTCCTCGACCTCGCCGCCGTAGGCCTTGTTGACCACGTCTTCGCCGAGCCCGATCAGTTCGCGCTTGAGGTAAAGGTCGTAGACTTGACGGCCGTACTCGCCGGCGTTGATGACCGTCACCGCCGAGGCCGCCAGTTCGGCCAGATACGCGGGCCCGCCGATGTCGGTCATGTTCTCGTCGGCCTCGAAAAAGCGCCGCATGGTCACCGGATCGGCGATCTGGCCGCGCTCGATCAGCTTCGCCGCGGCCTCGAAGATACGCCCGTGCTGGGCATAGGCGAAATGCTCGGGCCTGAGGAAGTCCGAGACCGTCTCGTAGGCGCGGTTGTTGATGAAAATGGCGCCCAACAGCCCCTTTTCGGCCTCCAGGTTGTGGGGCATGGTGCGGAACGGGTGGGAGCCCTGGCCGCCCTGAGTGGTGTCTCCGCCGCCGTCGAGGTCCCCCGAGGGGGTTGTTGCCGTTGTCGTCGCCATCTGGCGAAGCTAGGGAAAATGACCCGGGCGGGCCAGAGAGAATAGCGGGGATAAGGGACGATTTCTGTGTATAAGGCGAACGCCATGGCGGGGAGTCTACTCAGGCCGCCCGTGAGCTGTCGGCCCGAGTCGTTTTCGGCCGGCCCGCGGTCTCCTCCAACCGGGTCATGTAATCGCGGGTCAGCGGCACCGCGTCCTGGGACCTGGCGATCTGGATCTGGAAGACGGTGGTATCGAGATAGCGGAAACCGATTTCGCTGATTGCCAGATAATACTCCCACAGGCGGAAGAACCGCTCGTCGTAAAGGACGACGGCCTTTTCCCTGTTGGCCTTGAAACGCTGGCGCCAGTGGCGCAGCGTTTCGGCGTAATGCAGCCGCAGGATCTCGATATCGGTGGTCCAAAGCCCGGTTTACTCGATCGCCGGCATGATTTCCGACAGCGCCGGGATATAGCCGCCGGGGAAGACATATTTGCGGATCCAGGGATCGGTGACCGGGGACCGTCGACGCGGCCGATGGTGTGCACCAGCGCCACCCCGTCGGCGGTCAAGAGGTCGCGCACTTGCAAGAAATACTTCCCGAAATGGTCGATGCCGACGTGTTCGAACATGCCCACCGAGACGATGCGGTCGAAGACGCCGGTCTGATTCCGGTAGTCGCGGAGATGAAACCGGACCCGGTCCGACAATCCGGCGTCTCGGGCCCATTACCGGGACACCTTCAACTGCTCGGCCGACAGCGTCAGGCCGGTGACGTCGGCGCCGGTCTCGCGGGCCAGATAGATCGCCATGCCCCCCCAACCGGAGCCGATATCCAATACCTTGTGCCCCGGTTCCAAAATCAGCTTGGCGGCGATGAGGCGCTTTTTCGCCTCTTGGGCCTCGTCCAGGCCGGTGCCGGGGGTGGGGAAATAAGCGCAGGAATATTGCTTATCGGCGTCAAGGAACAGATCGTAAAGGTCCCCGGACAAGTCGTAATGACGGGCGGCGTTGAAGCGCGACCAGCCGGCCGTGTTCCATTGCTGCAACCGGCGCAGCAGCCAATTGATCCACCCGGTGGTCCCCTTTAGGTGCGAAAGGCCCGAAAGCTCCATGTTGCGGCCGAACAGGTCGAGGAAATCATAAAGGTCCGCGTCCTTAACGGTCAGGGTGCCGTTGGTGTTGGCTTCGCCCAAGGCCAGGGATGGGTTGGTGAACAACCGGTGGTGGAGGGCCCTGTCGTGAAGGCGCGCGGTGACGGCGGGGCCCTCGGACCCCTCGAAAAGGTGGGTATGGCCGTAAGCATTGATGACGCTCAGCGACCCCACCCGGATCAGGCGGTTCAGCAAATGCGACACCAACATTGCCTGCAAACTCCTCCCGGATGCGGGCGTTTTCCACGCCCTTCTCCCGATCCCCCAATCGGGATTTCGGCAAGCAGCTTGAAGGCAAGGATACATCGGGACGGCCCGAGTTGGCAAAAATAAAAACGCCGCGCCGCTTCGATTCGCCGCTGTAACTCCTAAATAAGCTTTTGATTTATTTAGATTTTTTCTCCGCCTCGCCGTTCTCGTCCGGGGCCTCGCCGTCCGCGTCGGCGGCCGTCTCTTCGTTCTCGGGCTCGGGCGCGGCGCCTTCCTCGAAAATTTTCTCGGCTTGTTCGCTCACCGCTTCGTTGGCCGCTTCCTCGGCCGCCATGGTCGTCTGGTCCTGATCGGCGGCCGCCTTAGCCCCCTTCTTGGCGTCGGTTGCTTTCTTGGCACCCGTCTTGGCACCGGCCTCGTGGGCGGCCTCGGGGGCCGGGGCTTCCTGCTCCTCGGTGCTGACGAAGGCCTTGCCGGTCTTGGCCTGGACCTTGGCCTCGTCCTGGGAGCGGGCGACGTTGGCGATGACCTCGACGCCGATTTCGGGGTGCAGCGACACCCGGACCGGATGCAGGCCCAACGCCTTGATCGGCTTATTGAGCTCGACCTGTTGGCGGGTGATGGCGAAACCGGCTTCGGTGACGGCGGTGGAAATGTCGCGGGCGTTAACGGAGCCGTAAAGCTGTCCCGCCTCGCCGGCCTGGCGGACCATGACCACGGAAAGCCTTTTCAGTTTCTTGCCCACTTTCTCGGCTTCGGCGCGGTGTTCAAGGTTGGCGACCTCAAGCTGGGGGCGTTGCACCTCGAAATGCTGCTTGTTGGCGTCGGTGGCGCGCAGGGCCTTTTTCTGGGGCAGCAGGTAATTGCGCGCGTAGCCGGACTTGACCTTCACCACGTCGCCCATCTGACCGAGCTTTTCAATCCGTTCCAGCAGAATGACTTCCATCGTTTTCGCTCCTTAAGCACATGGCGGGCCGGTGGCCCGGTTAATCGTTGTCGTTACTTTGCGGCGGCCCGTTTTCGTCAACCCCGGCCATGCGCCGGCTAAGGCCGGTCCATTGTTCGATGACGCCGATGCCGGCCACCATCAGCGCCGACCATCCCCAAATCACCAGCATCAGGTAGAAAAACACCAGCACCGTACCGGTGAAGGAAACCCGATGGGCCCAGGCATGAAACACCGTTAGGCCCAGGAAAAAGTACGGCACTGCCAGGATTATCGCCAGGTTGCGGCCGGTATACTCCATTTCCCCCGTTCCCAGCAACGCCAATACCGCCGATCCGACCAACGGCCAAGACATCCATTGCGGCAGTTGCAGGGTGCCGTAGACCGGGGAAGGCCTCAGGTTATGGCCCCACTTGACCAGAAGTCCCTGGGCCAGGGAGACGTTGACGATGATCATCAACAGCCACGACACACCGGCGGCACCCGGAAACAGGGGCGCCATGATGCCGACCGTGGCTTCCAGGCGCCCCGGGTCCATCTGCGGCGCGATGGATTGCAGGATTTGGTCTAGGTTCAGCGCCACCAGGGCCGACAGGCCGTTTTCACCGGCCGCCGCCACGGCCATGAACACCAACATCCCCGCCGCCAGCATCGTCAGCCAGCACAACATGTCGCCGGGGGGGTACCATTCGATGGCTGCCCCCTGGCCGGACTCGGGGCCGGGACCCACACCCGCCGGCCTTTGCAACAGCATCTGCCTGACGATCATCCACGCCGGAAGGGCCTGCATCAATCCGAACACCCCGGCCGACAGGCTGCCGCCGACCAGCCCGACGGCCATGAATCCGACGGCGCTACTGATCATCCCGGCTTTCGGGCCCAAGGCCAGCCCGGCCATGAATAGGGGCAAGGACGCCAGATAGACGAAAAACAGCGCCCCCGGCGCCCGGCTCAGGAAGGCGGTCGCCAAAATGGCGCTCAGAACGCCGGCGCCGATGGCGATCAGCGTTTCCTTGGGCATGGGGTTCTCCTTACGCCGTCCCGGCAAGGCGCGCCTGGGCCGCCGTTTCTCCGGCCTACTTGATGATATAGGGAATCAGGGCTAGGAAACGGGCCTTCTTGATAGCCCGGGCCAATTCGCGCTGTTTCTTGGCCGAAACGGCGGTGATGCGGCTGGGCATGATCTTGCCGCGCTCCGAGGTGAAGCGGGACAACAGCTTGACGTCCTTGTAATCGATCTTCGGGGCCTTGGGCCCGGCAAAGGGACAGGATTTACGGCGGCGGAAAAAAGAATGCCGCTTCGGTCCGCCGGGCCCGCCGGATCCGCCGGACCTGCCGCCGCCAGTGCGCGCGGGGGTCATTCGTCACCTCCTTTGGCTTTATCGTCCCTGGCTTTGCCGGCCTTGGCGTCCTTATCGTCGGGGCCTTTGTCGAAGAACGGGCGTTTTTCGTAGCCCTCATCGCGGCCGGGGCGCCGTCCCCGGTCGTCGCCGCGTTCCTTGGCCTTAAGAACGGCCGAGGGGCCTTCCTCGAACTCGTCGACGCGAGTCGTCAGGTGACGAATGACGTCCTCGTTGATGTGCATCTGGCGCTCCATTTCCTTGATCGCTTCGGCGGGCGCGTCGATGTTCATGAGAACGTAATGCCCCTTGCGGTTCTTCTTGACCCT